>DATEPO010000386.1:0-25309 GCA_035273145.1 Nitrospiraceae bacterium | reverse complement strand
CGGACCTCGAAGCATCTGGCCGACTTCGCGGATGGCGCGATCTGGAATTGGTACCAAGGCCATGGCGGTGAATTGTTCGCCTATAAAGCCGGCATGATCTCCGTCTCGATCATCGTGTCCGGGCTTCCCGAGGATGCCGCGATGGAGCACGCCAAGCGCCTCGCGACGAAAATCCTCGGCGGCAGCGCAAGCACCGGCTACGTCTATAACACACCGAAGATAATGCGCGGATGGACAAGCCGGCGGTAGCCGGCGCCGAGGCGCTGCCTCCGGAGAAGCCGGCTCCAGTGGCATCGATACCGGGCGGGAAAACCTTTGCAGAAGCTGTTCCCATTACCGCCGGCCAGTTCCTACAAGAAGTGAAAGAAGTCTCCTTGTCGATCGTCACGGCGCCGACGCTCGCGAAACATATTCCCGAGTCGCAGTTGAAGGGCTACGTCACCGACCTGCTGAACTTTTATCATATCGCGGTCAAGCCGACCGCGCCGGTGGCGCTGCAGGTGACGGTCGACGAGCTCCTGTCGGACTTCACAAGGACGGACACCTACCGAGATCAGTTCGTGCCGGGCGGGACGTATAACACCAACGAAGGGTTCCATGCCCACATCCTCACCGTTGCGCTGGAGTTTTTCGTACGGGGTGCGGCGTGGCGCAATGGCGCGCTGCATCCGGTCGTCGTGTCGCCGGTGAGCACCGTCTATTTCAACGACGTCACCGAAGCGCGCGAACTCCGCAAACAACTCATCGGTGATGAGACGCGTGAGATTATGCAGAAGGCCATCACGGGGCTTCTCACGGATTCGTTTAAGGACGTTGCGACCGGCAAGACGATGGATCAGACGCCCTGGCCGGTGACGAGCTTGTCGGACAAAGACAAGGCGGCGGCGAATGCGGCCTTTGCCAAGGTCATGAGCGCCTCTTCCAGTCCGGACAAGGGCCCCACCGACGGCCTCGACAGCATGCCCAAGTTGGAGTTGAAACCGGCGCTAGACGACGAATGTGGAAAGGCCGACCCCTCATGGAGCGATTTTTGGACGGCTGAATTCGTGCGGCAAGGATGACCAAGCCCGAGCAGGGCGTCTCGCTCTACCATTATATGAACTGCCAATGGGTCCAGTATCTGGGCATAGGCGGCTACTATCACTTGGTCGATATCATCGGCCTCTATGAGCCGAATGTCGTCTTCGAATTGAACGGTAAGTTCTTTCGCAAGCAGTCCGAGCTATTCGCCACTCACCACATGGCCGCGACGATGGGCGAGCGGTTGCGCGAGCTGCAGCAGGCCTTCATTCCCCGCAGCATCATGGAGTTCTTCATGAACCTGACGCTCGGCAAACCGACTGTGCCGGTGGTGAATCCGGCAGCGGCGAATCCTACGGGACACTAGCACCGATCTCCTGATGGCAGTGAACGACAGTGGTCGGATGTCCATTGCCACGACGCCCGCTACAATTCTTTCACTGCCCTGTCAAGAAATTTGACGCAAGTGCACGGTGCCTGTCCAGCCGAGGAGAGCCTCGTGGCTCGTCGTGGGTTCAATCCAGCCCTTCTTCTCTCCTTTCCATAGTTGAAACTGATTTGAAAAATGTATCGTTAGTCATGTGCTGGACCGCGCCGTTCAGTCACTGCGCCGTGGCAATCCGTATAGGATTCATGGCTGAATTCTTGTATACTGACCGCTGCAAGAGATAACTGTTTAGACGTTGAAATAGGATCACCATGCTGGCTGGTCTGCTCAATCTCATTTTTGGAAGCAAGAACGATCGCGAGATCAACGAGTTGCGACCCATTGTCGCGACGATCAATTCGCTCGAAGCCTCTGTTTCGTCCCTCACCGATGCCGCACTGACCGATAAATCGGTCGAATTTCGCAAGCGTCACGAAAACGGCGAAAGTTTGGACGATTTGCTGCCGGAGGCCTTTGCGGTCTGCCGGGAAATGTCGAAGCGGGTCCTCTTCATGCGTCATTTCGACGTCCAGCTCATGGGCGGCATGATTCTGCACAGAGGCCGGATTGCCGAGATGAAAACCGGTGAAGGGAAAACCCTCGTCGCAACGCTGGCGCTCTATTTGAATGCATTGTCCGGGAAGGGCGTGCATCTCGTCACCGTCAATGACTACTTAGCCAAGCGTGATGCCCAATGGATGGGCGTGCTGTACCACGCGCTGGGGATGTCGGTCGGCATCATTCAGCATGACGCCTCATTTTTGTTTGACCCTCACTACGATGCGGCCGATAAGCGTTTGCAGAACTTACGCCCCTGCACTCGGCAAGAGGCGTATCGGGCCGACATCACATATGGCACCAACAACGAGTATGGATTCGACTATCTGCGGGATAACTTGATCGTGGCGAATCTGGACCAATGCGTCCAGCGGGAATTGAATTTTGCGATCGTCGATGAGGTGGACAGTATCCTTATCGACGAGGCGCGGACACCGCTCATTATTTCCGGCCCGACCGATGAATCCACGGATCTGTACTACCGGATTAATTCGATCATTCCGCAGCTTAAGATTGAGCGTGATTACACGATTGAAGAAAAAACGAAAACGGCCGCGCTGACCGAAGAGGGTAATGCGCGAGTCGAGAAACTGCTCGGCATCGAGAATTTGTATGACCTCGCGCATATGGATTTGGTGCATCACGTGGTCAAGGCGCTCCAGGCGTATGCGATTTACAAGCGCGACGTGGATTATGTGGTGAAAGACGGGGAAGTCATCATCGTCGATGAGTTCACGGGGCGGTTGATGCCGGGGCGGCGCTGGAGTGACGGCCTGCACCAGGCGGTCGAGGCGAAAGAAGGCGTGAAGATCGCGAACGAAAATCAAACGCTCGCCTCGGTCACGTTCCAAAATTTTTTCCGCATGTACAAGAAGCTGGGCGGCATGACGGGGACGGCCGACACCGAAGCCAGCGAGTTCGCCAAGATCTACAACCTCGACGTCAATGTCATTCCGCCCAATCGTCCGATGATCCGCAAGGATTTCGCCGATGTGATCTATCGCACCGAAAAAGAAAAGTTCGAGGCGATCGTCGAAGAGATCAAGGAGTGCTATGAGCGCGGGCAGCCGGTGCTCGTCGGGACTATTTCAATTGAAAAGTCCGAGCGGCTCTCGGGATATTTGAAGCGGCACGGCATCAAACATCATGTGCTGAACGCCAAGTACCACGAGAAAGAAGCCGAAGTCATCGCTCAGGCCGGTCAAAAAGGCGCCGTGACGATCGCGACCAATATGGCAGGACGAGGCACCGACATCCTGCTCGGCGGCAATCCGGATTTTCTCTTCAAGCAAATTCTCTATCGCGATGAAACGCTGACAGAAGAGCGCAAAAAGGCGATCTTCGAGGAGATCAAGGCGGAGTGCGACGCCAATAAGAAAGAAGTCATCGAACTGGGCGGTCTTCACATTATCGGCACGGAGCGGCACGAAAGCCGTCGTATCGACAATCAGTTGCGCGGTCGCGCGGGGCGGCAGGGCGATCCCGGATCGTCGCGCTTTTATCTCTCGCTGGAAGACGATCTGTTGCGTATTTTCGCCTCCGAACGCATCTCCAATTTGATGTTGAAACTCGGCATGGAAGAAGGCGTGCCGATCGAACACGGCATGGTGACGCGCGCCATCGAGAACGCGCAGAAGAAGGTCGAGGCGCACAACTTTGATATTCGCAAACAGCTCCTCGAATACGATGACGTCATGAATAAGCAACGCGAGGTCATCTATCTGCACCGACGCGCCGTCCTGGTCGGTGAAGACCTGAGCGGAGAAGTACAGGAGATGATCACGGAAGTCACGAACTCGATGCTGGATGTCTATTGCCCCGAGAATCAATATCCGGAAGAGTGGGATGTCGGTGGACTCGCCGAGGCCGTTCACGCGCAGTTTGGCCTGAATCTCACAGAAATCGACGAGATGGGGCCCGAACATCTAAAGGATCTCGGCCGCGAGGCGCTACGGGAGGAGCTTCGCAAGCACGTCCAGGATGCCTATCTCAGGAAGAAAGAGGAACTTGGTGCAGATCTGTTGCGCTATCTGGAAAAGATGGTGCTGCTCCAAGTCATCGATCAGCATTGGAAGGACCACCTGCTCGGCATGGACCACTTACGAGATGGCATCGGTCTGCGCGGGTACGGCCAGAAAGATCCGCTCATCGAATACAAGCGCGAAGGGTTCGACATGTTTGCCGGCATGATGGAACGCATCAAAGGCGATACGCTGGACCGGCTGTTCCATGTCCAGGCCGTCCGCGGCGAAGCGCCTCCGCCGCCACCCCCGCCGGCGATCACGGCTCCCAGACTTACTCTCAACCGCAGCGATGAACCGATCGTCCCTAAGACCGCTCACCGCGAGCAGGACAAGGTCGGCCGCAACGAAGCGTGTCCCTGCGGCAGCGGGAAAAAATTTAAGAAGTGCCATGGAAAATAGTAACCGATGAAAGGAACGAGCTGAACTGTAGACAGTTCAGCTCGTTTCCCGCCTGGTCGACCAGCAACGTAGCTCCTCCGAGCCCTCAATGCCTTCACCTCAGTTATTCTTGTAGTAAGCCATTCAAAGCTTGACATTCCACCGCCTTCCTAAGAGCGCTTTGCCATAGGGCTTCCCTTGAAGTTCTCTGTTGTACGGCCATTTAAGTAATGTCACCATTCAACACGCTCTTGCTAGTGTCATGCGAAACGCGTTTCACAGCACGAGGAAGAGCGATTCATTTAAGTCAGTTACGCGGATATATGTGGTGGGGCCGTTCAAAAAAGGACGTAAACTTGCGGCTGCAATAGACGGAAAAGGCGACGATCGAATAAGAGATTTTCCTTCAGTCTTCTTGTCCATGTCGGTGCATCCCACGCCAATCTATGCGTCCACCAACTTAAGTAAACGCCGCATACGCCGGCTGTCATCCCTGGACGAAAGCAACCACGCTTTACACCCGACCTCAAAATTTTCCGTTCAGCAGCCGTAACTGCGCAGATTTTCACTGTCTCAGAAATTGGTATTAGGGTTGCTTATCTAGGCGATAGCTGCAGCTCATCTTCCATCAATTCACAAGGAGGTCGAACAATGTTATCAGCATGGGTCAGAACAGGGCTAGCCGTCAGCGCGCTAGCTTTTGTTACAACGCCCGTTTGGGCGGAAACGTTTCAGGTGAACCCGTCCGCGATTGGGGCTCCACAGGCGTCCTTCACGGCAGGGTTGGCCGATTTCAGTTATAACGCCACGGTCAACCAGACGGGCCCGGATGGGTGCGTGCCAGGGTGTGCGTTCACAGAGACGGGTCATGCGTCCTTCAGCGGGTTTAAAGCGTCGGACTTCATCACGCCCGTCCTCAACACCGGGCTCAATCAGAACCCTGGCTACACCTTGACGGGGGACTTTACCGCGACTGGTATTGCGACGCCGGAGGGAACGGGAATCAAAGCCACCTTCAATACGTTTAACCTCACACTGAACACGCAAACTCTCCCAGGGGGAGCGAACACTGTCGTCGCTCAGTCCTCAGGATTAGTATCCGGTGAAGCCCATATTTTTGGGCCAGAGTTAGCCAAGGGCGACTTTCACGTCGTCTTGCAACTTAACCCAGTGGGCGGCTTCCTCAGCGGTCCCTTTGTCCTCAACCTGACCAATGCGGATTTTGCCGGGAACAACACCAACATCACCGGCGTTCGCTTGGGCGCGTTCACGGGTGGGCGGATTGAAGGGTCTGGCGATTTAAGCATTCGCGCGGTCCCTGAACCGGCCTCACTCTTGCTGTTGGGCTCGGGGATGGCGGGAATTGCGTGGTACCGACGACGGCAGACGCACTCTGTTTAGTCAGGTGGCAGGGTTCTCGTAGCGTCATACGAGATCTTCGTTCGGGACCAGAACAAGAGGGAGGGGTATGGTGCATACCCCTCCCTCTTCGGTTGATGTGGCTGTGCCTTCCATGGTGCCGAGGATCGGAGCGCACACGGCCTTCCCATAGTCACATGCGCTTCAGGGTAGATGCAGATCTTTGGCTGCGAAACTCATCACATAAGGTCAACCTCTCCCGTCAGAACTGAACCATGGCGTGATCAGATCAGAATTCCGTGCAAACTCCACTACGCGAGACTCCTAGGCGAGTTCATAAATTGTACTTTCCAGTCAGACAGCGATTTTTATGTTCGCTGGTCGAAAAATTGAGCGTTAGCTCCGAATTGAAATTCTCACTTTCGGAAAAGTACCATTGAAGTTTCAATCAACGTTCGCTTCACGGTACAGCCGATAAGTCGGCTTATCATCGCAGAATCAGCCTTTTCGAAGAAAGGCGTGCAGCCGTTGATATCCATGTGGCCGCAGTAGAGCTTCAGCCGTCTTTGTAGACCACCGCCTTCGCTTCTCTACTACTCCTCTTCTATTTGAATGCGTCAGCCCTCTCGTCCGAGGATGACCATGATAAACTTCTCGTCAAAACCGTCTCTTCATAGATTTTACATTCCAGTGTAATGGCCGTAGCGTTGGGTCTGCTCAGTCGAGACAAGAAGCTCACGGGAGTAATCGTTGTTCTTCGATCTAGGAAGGGTCAGCGTTAGGAAGACAAGGTACTGTGGAGCCGAGAGCTATGGAGAAGAGGGGCCCTTCCATAAAAAGAAGGGCTCCCTCTTCCGAGGAAGTCTTAGCGTGCCGAACGCCTCCGCCACCAGCCGAGCGCCGCCATCCCGGATCCCAGCAAGACCAGGGAAGCGGGTTCGGGAACGGATGGAACTGACCCTGATGTCATAGATAGATTCCCCGATCCTTGGATCGAACCAGTGCTCGGACCTACAGAGAACCCCGAGACATGGGTGTTGTTGCCGGCGAAATCCGCTGTGGTCAGGCCCAGCGTGAACGGGCCGCTTAAAAATCCGCCGACCGGATTCAGACCGACGACCACATGGAAGTCGCCTTGCGCCAACTCAGGACCAAAGATATGGGCTTCACCGGACACTAATCCTGACGATTGGGCGACAACAGTGTTCGCCCCTCCGGGCTGGGTCTGCGTGTTGAGCGTCAGGTTAAATGTATCGAAGGTCGCCTTGATCCCTGTGCCTTCCGGCGTCGCCATACCAGTCGCGGTAAAGTCGCCCGTCAAGGTATAGCCTGGGTTCTGATTGAGTCCGGTGTTGAGCACCGGTGTGATGAAATCCGCTCCTTTAAAATTGCTGAAGGAGCCGTGACCGGTTTCCGTGAACGGACACCCAGGCACGCAGCCGACCGGGCCGGTCTGGTTGACCGTCGCGATATAACTGAAATCGGCGATCGTTGCTTGGAATGCCGACTGAGGTGCTCCAATTGCCGACGGAGTCACCGTAAACGTAAGCGGAGCCGCGAACACCGGGCTGACGCCCACCGTGACAGCGAGCGCTAGAAGACCACTCACGACTAAGCGCAATTTCATCATCGTATTTCCTCCCTTATTAAATCTGGCAAACTGTTCAGGAAGGTTGAAAGCATAATGCATGCCTTTAATAAACATTTGTCATTTCAGTTACTTGCTAGAGTAATGCCATTGAGAGACAGGTGCCTGTCAACTCTCTTTGACCGTCGCAATGAAGCTCCTCCTGCAGTTGTGGAAAAGACGGCGTTCATGGTTTAGCAATAACAATTTCGAAAGTTCCCGAAGCGAATGATATTCAACTAAATTTTGACATCGTCATTCTGCCCATAAATTTCTGGGGAGGCGACCGTTCATGAGGATAGGTGTACTTTCCTAGTCGATCACGCTGTCAAACATAACTGGCATGGCTGTATAAGAACTGAAAAATATGGAGTTTCTCTTCTCCTGCTCGCCAAGGCCTCAGCATGGCAATATCGATGTCAGCTGTTCGTGGTGCGTCAGTGGCTGAGGCGGCTCATAGGGTGGGATGGCGACTGTAGATTAAACGGCGAATTGCTAGAGGGCAGATTCGGGCCTACACGCATCTCTCTCTGACCAAATTGATATTGCGTGATCTGTCCCTGAATTCTGAAACTCAGCAACGTCTCAAATATGGCCGGACTCGATCCTTATCAAGGCGGCATCACTCCGGTTATTCTCGCAGCAGCTTCGAACTTCACAGCTCCAAACTTCGCAGGCGCAACGCATTACCGATGACCGAGACAGAGCTGAATGTCATGGCCGCGCTTGCGATCATCGGACTTAGGAGCACGCCGAAGAATGGGTACAAAAGTCCCGCCGCAAGCGGCACGCCGAGCAGATTGTAGCCGAACGCGAAAAATAAATTTTGTCGAATGTTCCGCATCGTGCCGCGGCTCAGCCGCCGAGCACGCAGGACCCCGCGCAAGTCACCTTTTACCAGTGTGATTCCGGCACTCTCCATGGCCACATCCGTTCCGGTCCCCATCGCGATGCCGACATGGGCCTGTGCCAAAGCCGGCGCATCGTTAATGCCGTCACCCGCCATTGCGACGATACGCCCTTGCTGCTGAAGTTCTTTCACGATGGCCGCCTTCTGTTCCGGCAGCACCTCGGCATGCACCACGTCAATTCGTAGCTGCCGTGCGACGGCCTGTGCGGTGGTTCGGCTATCCCCCGTCAACATGACGATCCTCATGCCTTCGCCGTGCAACTGCTGAATCGCTTCAGAGGCGGAGGCCTTAATCGAATCGGCGACGCCGATCAATGCTGCGGGTTGGCCGTCGATTGCCAAAAACATCACCGTCTGCCCTTTTTGACGGAGCTCCTCGGCCTGTTTTAAGAGCGGTTCCACATCAACGGACAGATCCTTCAATAAGCCTATCGTGCCGATTGCCGCTACATGTCCGTCTACCGTGCCCATCACACCCTTTCCTGTGATCGAGCGAAAATCGATCGGTTTCGAAAGGCCGACGTTTCTGACTCTGGCGCCGGTCACGATAGCGGCGGCCAGTGGATGTTCACTGCCTTGTTCAAGACTTGCTGCGAGCCGGAGAGCCTCAGACTCGGTATGGTCAGGCACAGCAGATACCATCGTAAGACGCGGCTTGCCTTCGGTCAACGTGCCGGTCTTGTCGACCACCAGCGTGTCGACCTTTTCCAGGATTTCCAGCGCCTCGGCGTTTCGCACCAGCACGCCGGCCGATGCACCGCGTCCCGTACCGACCATGATCGACATCGGCGTCGCCAATCCCAAGGCGCATGGGCAAGCGATAATCAGCACGGCGACGGCATTGAGCAGCGCGTAAGCCATGCGCGGTTCAGGACCGAATAAGGCCCACAGCATAAATGTGACAACGGCGACCAGAATGACCAAGGGCACGAAATACCCCGCGACCACATCGGCCACCCGTTGAATCGGAGCGCGAGTCCGTTGCGCGTCGCCCACCATGCGCACGATTTGAGCGAGTACTGTCTCGCTGCCGACTTTTTCCGCCCGCATGACGAAGCTGCCCGTGCCATTGATCGTGGCGCCCGCGACATTGTGCCCGGCCGTCTTCTCAACAGGAATCGGCTCCCCGGTAATCATCGACTCATCGAGAAAACTCGTCCCTTCCAACACGACACCGTCCACCGGAACCTTTTCGCCGGGTCGGACTCGTAGACGGTCGCCCACGTGCACCTGCTCCAACGGCACGTCTTGCTCATGGCCATCCTCATGTACGATACGGGCAGTCTTCGGGGCAAGGTCCAGGAGCGCTTTCAGTGCACTGCTCGTCTTGCTCCGGGCGCGTAATTCCAACACCTGTCCGAGCAGCACTAACGTGACGATGACCGCAGCCGGCTCGAAGTACACGGCGATCTCTCCGCCCTGGTTGTGAAACGACGCAGGGAAAAGACCCGGAACGAGACTCGCTGCGACGCTATATCCGTAGGCAGCCCCTGTCCCGAGACCGATCAAGGTGAACATATTGAGATAACGGTTGACGACCGATGTCCATGCTCGCTGAAAGAGCGGCCATCCGGCCCAGAGGACGACTGGTGTAGCCAGCGCGAACTGAAGCCATACCAAAGCCTTCCCCGAAAGCAGATGTTGCAACGGCCGCCCGGGCAGCATCTCGGAGATCATCAAGGCGAGAATCGGAGCGGTCAACCCAAGACTGATCCAGAACCGGCTCGCCATATCGACCAGCTCGGGATTAACTTCCTCTGTGGTGACCGTGCGCGGTTCGAGCGCCATTCCGCAGATCGGGCACTGACCGGCCTCCGATCGGACAATCTCCGGATGCATCGGACAGGTGTATTCCGTCCGAGTCGTGGAAGCGCTGAAGTCCGTAGGCTCCAACGCCATTCCGCATTTGGGACATACACCCGGTCCTTTTTTCCTGACCTCGGGGTCCATCGGACAGATGTACTCGAGATTGTCTTGGCCGGCCACCACCGTCGGGTGATCGTCGGCGGCATGTCCATCCGATAGCCGCGATAGCCCGAACGATGATGCCCCGGCGTATCGCTCGGGGTCGGACGTGAACTTCTTGATGCAGTGCTCACTACAGAAGTAGTGCGTCTGCCCCTTGTGCTCGACTGAGCCGGCGGCGTGACTCGGCTCCACGTCCATTCCACACACTGGATCTTTGTGTGAGCCGATTGCAGCGGCCGGTTCCAAGTATCGAGATGGATCGGCCTTGAAGCGATTCAGACACGAGACATTGCAGAAATAATAGGCCTTCCCTGCATGCTGATGCGAGCCGGCTGCATGCGCTGGATCTACCGTCATCCCGCAAACGGGATCGATAGCCGTTCCGGCAGGCTGGTGAGATTGAATCATAGGGAGGGGTTTCATGTTGTTGCTCCTAGTCTGGTCTCTTGGTCTTCTTATCCTATCAGTTGTGTCAAGCGTTCATTGCAAAGTCAACGTTTCCTTCAAGGAAGGCGGATCAAGACCCCTATTAGGGCCAGTTATTACTGTTGCGGTCCTTCCTTGATCATTACAAGAGATCCTGCATGCGTCAGACATTGACGGGCCACACTTCCAAGGCGGGTCCGACGCTTGTTTCAGCCTGCTCCGACATCAGTGGGCTCAAGGCTGTGGTGATATAAGTCTCACGAAAGAAGGGGAGGATCTTATGGCTTCGACAATTGCTCTCGTCGCCGATTCGCTTTCAGCCCTGGCGCCGGTCAGGGTGTGGGAGTGCCTGCGTTGTGGCAAACGGTGGGCCGTCGACACGGCAACAGGCTGTCCTTACTGCCTCAGGCGGGAAGAAGAGTTGAACACACATGACGTCTTCAATTGACCGGAACACACCATTGCGATGTGGTCGGTCCGCCATTATGGGGAACCGCCAGGCGGCGCTTTAAAAGTTGCGATCCGACGTCTTCCCCATCGACCACCAGTCTGCCGACCAGGCGAAATTGCTCGTCGCGGCTCACGTCAGTAATCTGAATTCTCGTGCCGTTCGATAGTACCTCTTTCATGAACCGTCGAGCGTCTCTCGCCAGCATTCGTTCTCCGTCGCATGCACTGCTGCTGTCCGGGACATCGATCCCGGCTAAATGGATCGCGATGTGATCCCCAAGCGGCGGGGGAACATCTTCCAACGAGACGGTACATATGTCGGCGCGAGGGCAGCCATGGACCACCGACACTCGGAACGGTCTGGCTGTTTGATCGGTGGGAAGCGAAACAGGCGAGGTGTCGATACAGCCGACGACGCACATGGAAAGGCCCGCTGCAATGAAGGAAGTTAATGCCAGATGCCTAAGATCGCAGTGGCGATTGTTCATCAAGGCGGTCATCTCCAGCCGTATGTGAGGAACCGTGTCGACTCCAGACACGGCAGGACCTCTAAGCCGGCGGTCAGCGCTTTGCGAGGTCGATGGAGAGAGACGCTCAAGTTATTCTGGAACATCTTTCCTTAGCAATGGTTTTGAGCGATTCGTCTTCCAAGATAGAACGCCGGATTATTACGCTAGAGCCAATATTCCAATTGTCTTGGTCCCCGAATAAGCGTAGCATGATTGCCTCCGCGCTGAGAAGCATCTCAGCGATGCCTTCACACCCGGGAGGTCGATCATGCATCAACCCCGGTCCTCACGTTTTGCCGTTCAACTCCCCATCAGTTTCTCGGGCAATCATGGAGCCGGTTCAGGATTTGTGTGTGAGCTTTCCGATACCGGCTGTAGTGTGACATGCGAAGAAGATATCGATGTCGGCCTATCCGTCGTCATGCACATTCAGTTGCCCGGCGAAGACGTGCCTCTCAAAGCCGAGGGCTCCATCCGCTGGACGAATAGGATGGCCCTCGGGGTTGAATTTCACTGGCACAGGTTGGAAGAAAAGAAACGATTTCTGCACTTCCTTCATGCACTTGCACGAGCAGTAGAGAGTCGCGTTCGGCGGGCCAGTTGACGAGCCTTGCACAGTTTCTAACCTGCCTCTGTCCTCTTTTTTGGCCAACCCCATTGGATTAGGAAGCGAAAGCACGTTGACACGATTGCCGGCAAAACGTAGCCTTGTCCGTATCCATCGATGCTAGTGAAATTATCGCAGGATGTTCAAAAAGGCCTTCCAGCAAGCAGCAGCAGCAAGGAGGCGAAACGGTGCCCCTAGCGGTACGTTAAGCGTCTGAGCAAGAACGAAGCAGGAGGCCTTTTTCAACTTCCTGGGGCGGAGTCGACCATGGAGAAACCGGCAGAGACGCAGTACCCGATTCAGGAATTGCTTCAACGGCGATGGAGCCCGAGAGCATTTTCCGACCAACCAGTGAGCCAGGAGCATCTGCGTAGTCTGTTGGAAGCGGCGCGATGGGCGCCGTCTTCGAACAATGAGCAGCCGTGGCATTTTCTCGTGGCCACCAAACAGGACGAGGCCGACTACGATCGATTATTAAGCTGCTTGAGAGCCACCAATCAGCTATGGGCGGGGCTGGCTCCCGTTCTGATGATGTCCGTGGCAAAACTCGTATTCACGGATGGTGGAGAAATCAACCGCCATGCGTTCCATGACGTCGGACTGGCCGTAGAAAATCTGGTGGTGCAAGCGACGGCCCTCGGGTTGATGGTGCATCAGATGGCAGGCCTCTACCCCGACAAAGTCAGAGAACGCTATGGTATACCGGCTGAGTACGACGTCGTGGCGGCCATTGCGATTGGCTACCCAGGCGATCCTGAAATCTTACCTGAACGATTTCGACAACGGGAACTGGCGAAACGATCACGAAAGCCGATTGCGGATTTTACGTTTACAGGGCACTGGGGGCGTCCGTCACCGATTGTGGCTGAATAGCTGAGGAATGTGCACAAACAAAATATCTGTCTACTCGCATTCCGATTTTTGGTTGCCGCCCAGCACTTGCATAAATCGGTTCAGCCGTCCCGCTTTGACATGATCGTCGAGCTTGCTGTAAATCGCGATGAGATTTTTGAGCATGCGGATGAGCAGCGTGCGATTCGAACTTCGCTGAAGATATTTTTCTTCGAAGCCGTACCCGGCCTGCACCAGAAACCGGCCGCAATCTTTTTCTGAGAGCAGCGCGCCGGCATTAAAGCAGTCGATGAAAATCTTGTAGCGTTCTGAGTCGAATTTGACCAAGAAATGACCCGGCATCCCAATCCCATTCAACGGCAGGCCGAGTCGGCGGCCAATCAACAGATAGACTGTCGACAGGCTGATGGGAATGCCCATGCGCCGGTCAATGACCCGATTAAGATAGCTATTGTCCGCCTCGTAATAGTTTTTCGTATTGCCGCGGAATCCTTGCTCCGAGAAGAGATACCGATTGAGAGTTTTGACCGCCTCTTCACCTGACACGCGGCGGCCCATCCGTTCCCGAACTTCAGTCGCCATATCCTCCAGTTTTTGCGTATAGGCGTCCGTATCCAAGCTTGGATAGGCATAGCGAGCAATCAGCAACGCGTTTTTTTCCAAGTCAATGTAGTCATCGGGCAAGGCACCGACATGCTTAAAATCCTCTTCCAACCGCCCGCCACGGATCTCATCGAGAATGCCTTCGATGCGCCGCCCCATGTCCGGTTGTTCGACCTCGGCTTCGATAAGCAGCGGGATGGCGGAGTCACCAATTTCGATTAATTTGCAACTGATCGTCTTTGCGATACGGTCATCCTCGTCGGACAGCAGCCGAATCAACGCTCGGATCTGATTGTCACCTGTCACCACAACTATCACCTTTCAGCAACTATTCCTATGTAGTATACCGCGAAGATGGCGCGCTCGCTGTGGTCCCCTTACCCCATGGCCCGACGAAAGGCCCGGGTGCTCCCGTACAGACACAGGGCATCGAACATCAGCATAATCACGATGACCATGCCGACGCGCGGCAGCGCCTCGGTCCAACCTGACAAGATTAAGGGCCGCACGGCATCGATAGCCCACGTCATTGGATTGAACAGGGCCAAGGCTTGCATCCACCCCGGCATGGCGACCAAAGGCACCAACGCGGAGCTTAAAAAAATCATCGGCAGCGAGAGAAAGCCCAGGACTGAAAAGAAGTCGCCGTGGCTTTTCACGGAAAACGCCATGGCCATCGAAATGGCGGTGAGGCCGACTCCAAACAGGATGCTGATCAGCAGGATAACGGCAATGCCCGACCATCCCGTCGCTGGACGCACGCCGAACAACGCGGCTACACCGAGAATGACCAGGACTTGGAGGCAAGTAATGGTCATCACGAAAATGAACCGGCTCAGGATTACGGATGAACGATGAATCGGCGTGGACATCAGCCGTTCGAGGAATCCGTTTTCCTTATCAAACAACAGATCGACGCCGCCCGCTAATCCATTGTTCAACACAGTCATCACGACTACGCCGGCCGCCAGAAAACTGATGTAGTTGGGAGCCTGTACGACTTGAGTGTCCGTCGCGCGCTGAAATAAATTCCCAAAGAAAATGAGCCAGAACAACATGGGCTGCACGAGGGTGAACAGCATACTGAACTTTTCGCGGCTCAGCCGCCTGACCCATCGCATCGTCAAAGCGCTGATTTCCTGCCAATATTCCTGCATATTGTTGGCTATTCTTCCTCGGGCTTGGGGAATTCTTCCTTGATCGCGCGTCCCGTGTACGCGATGAAGACATCATCCAATCGAGGACGATGGTACTCAATACTATCCAACCGGCACTCCAAACGGTTCGCCGTATCCAACACGACTTGCAGCGCTTTTTCGGACGACTCCACACGAACATCTACGCCCAGTGCAGTGGTCGTGACTGAACGGACCGGCGACAGCTCTTTGAGTGCGGCAGCAAACTGGCTTAGGCGCGGCCGCGCTTGTGACGCGACGGTCAATGAGAGACTATCGCCGCCGAGCCCGGCCTTTAATTCAGAGGGCGAGCCGAGGGCTTTAATGCGGCCGCTGTCGATGATCGCAATACGGTCACACAATTGGTCGGCTTCATCTAAATAATTGGTGGTCATGAGGATTGTAATGCCGCGCGCCTTGAGCGCGCGGATGTAGTCCCAAATACGAAGGCGGCTTGGAACATCTAAGCCTAATGTCGGCTCATCGAGAAACAGAATACTCGGATTCGGCAGCAGGCCGCAGGCGATATCCAGCTTACGCTTCATGCCGCCCGAATAGGTCTTTGCCGGAAGATCGGCCTTCGCGCCCAAATCGACCAAAGTCAGGATTTCATCGATGCGCCGGCGTGCTTCCTGCTTCGGCAGATGATATAGATCGCCGAGCAGCAATAAATGCTCTCTGCCGGTGAGAAACCGATCGAGGGCTCGCTCTTGCGGAACGTACCCGATGGTTGCCCGTACCCGTTCGGGATCGCGCACGACATCATGGCCCATAACCGTCGCGCGCCCGCCGGAGGGGCGAAGGAGAGTCATCAGCATGCGGAGAGTCGTGCTCTTGCCGGCTCCATTCGGGCCAAGGAGCCCGAAGATTTCTCCGCTATACACTTGGAAGGATAAGTTATCAACGGCCGTGGCGCCGTCGTAGGTCTTACATAATCCGAACGTTTCAATCGCGATCGCTCCCCCCATTATCCCCTGCCTTTCAGGTCATCCCGTTCATATCGCTTGAATTGGAGCAGGTCACTGAGGCGGCGGGCGCGCTGGCGTACAGTGTCGGCTTCCAGTAACAATTGTTTTTCCAGTGACGTAAAATCCAACGAAGCGGAAAGGGTATTGACCAACACGTCGTCGCTGACTTCGGATTCCAATCCGCTTCTCAATAAGGCGTGATTGCTGTCGCCATCAACAAGCGATTCATGTAAGATCGCCAGCAGATCGGCTCGAATCTCACTGTCGAGCGGTTCAGAAAACTGCTCTGGAACGGGAATAATTCGCGCCAGTCGATAGGGTGTGCGATCCCATTCTTCCTCAACCATCGTATACCGGCAGAGTCCCTGGAGCATAATATTGAAGCGGCCATCCGGAAGGTCCTGTCTCCTGATAATACGTCCCGCACATCCGACAGTATAAACCGCAGGGTTGCCATAGTAGTTTTCTTGCCATCCCTCTTTGAACAGCACCATGCCGATGCAATTGCCCATCGTGGCCGCGTCGATCACCATCTGTCGATATCGCGGCTCAAAAATATGGAGCGGAACATACATGTGCGGGAACAAGACGATATTTGGAAGCGGGAAGAGAGGAATGCGGCCCGGAATCAGACGCGAAGACGACTCGGCAGTTGAACAACTCGGCTCCACAGGCATTCCCCACGATAGCCGATGGGCGTCGAGAATGTCAACCGATCGGGAGGCGACAGGCGAGCGTTAGAAATGACAAACCCCTTGTCAGCACTAGCGATTGCTCATCATGCCATCGCGTGCTATAAGCAGACTATGCTCCAGTCGCATGCGCAACAAGAGCAGATATACTTTCTGTTTATCGGGAGATGCCTTTGTATACAGATCTGCTTAGCCTTGGCCATCTCTTGCATCCTCGGTCTACTCCCCGCCATGGCGTTGGAATCGGAACAGACACGCTTTCGACAGGCTGTGAGCGGGTATCAGTTTCAATTTCCAGATGATCATGGTTCCCATGATGCCTTTCGTACAGAATGGTGGTATTACACAGGACATCTGACGACTAAAGATGCGCGGGAGTTTGGGTATGAGCTCACCTTTTTCCGGCAGGCCATGGACGACCCGGGCATCATTAATAATCCATCACGATGGGCCATCCGGCATCTCTACTTCGCACATGCGGCGTTATCTGAGCATAACAGACAGCGTTTTCGCTATGCAGAAAAGATGAGCCGTGCCGGGATCGAAAAAGCCGGTTCCGAGATGGGGCGCCTTCATGTGTGGATCGATCGTTGGAGCGCTGACGCCATATCTGCCACTGATCAGCGTCAGCATCATCTTCGTGCGGCGGCCGGCGATTTTTCCTTCGATCTCTTTCTAGATCCTGATAAGGCCCCTGTAGTGCACGGGGAAGGTGGAATCAGCAGAAAAGGGACTGAGCCGGGTCAAGCGTCCCATTATTATTCCCTGACCCGCTTACGAACAACCGGAACTGTGACCATCGATGGACACACGCAGGTTGTGCACGGCCTTAGTTGGATGGATCATGAGTTTGGGTCCGGACATCTTGGGAAAGACCAAGTGGGGTGGGATTGGTTCAGCGTTCAATTGGACGACCGGTCTGAATTGATGTTGTACTTCTTGCGCCGGGCAGATGGGACGGCGGATCCAGTGTCCAGCGGCACATGGACGCGCTCTGACGGAACGACTTATACGCTTTCGTTGCCGGAGATGCACGTTGATGTACTGGACCATTGGACCAGCCCGGTGAGCGGCACTCGCTATCCAAGCGGATGGCGGCTCTCTATTCCGTCATGGCATCTTTCCCTCTTGCTTGTACCGAAAATGCAGAACCAAGAATTGATCACTGAGCGGAGCACGCAGGTCACCTATTGGGAAGGCGCGGTGAAGGTGTCCGGTCAAGTAGGCGAGAGGCCCGTCACTGGTCAAGGCTATGTCGAGCTTACCGGCTATGCAGAACCGTTCGAAACAAGCCGATGAGTTCGGATTCTGTCGAGGAGAAGACGTGAGGGCAAAAAATCACATTGTGCGTCGTTCTATTCTGATGATCATGGCGGCAGCGTTCCTTCTGTCTACCGGCAGCAGCTGCGGCAGCCCTAGTGATGCCATCGTGTCCATTGCACTCCATCCGACGAATCCTAACATCCTGTACGTGGCTACGAATGAGTCGGTCTACAAAACACGCGACGGGGGCGGAAGCTGGGAACGGATGGCGACGGATCTCAGCACGTACCGTGTGCTCTCGTTGGCCATCGATCCCGAACGCCCCGCGACTGTCTATGCCGGCACCATGTTCGATGCGGTGTACAAAAGCCCGGATGGCGGCCAACACTGGATGCCATATAACGCCGGCCTGAAGGAACACGTGTCGGTCGTCAATCAGTTGGTCTTTGATCCTCGTGACAGTGAAACTATCTATACGGCCACGACTGTCGGTGTTTTCCAAAGCAGGGATGCCGGGCGTCTGTGGGATGAGCGGATGGCGGGCATGAAAGAAGTGCACATTGTCGTGACGGTAGCCATCGATCCACAGCGACCTTCGATTTTGTACGCTGGGACGACGGGAGGCGCGTATCGCAGCACGAATAGTGGCACGAGCTGGACTAAGATCAACAACGGCCTGATCCCAGCAGAAATTCTGGACGCCTCATTGGCGTTAGGCGTCAATACGTTAGTCATTGATCCTCAGCATACGGATACGATTTACGCGGGGACGACGAAAGGACTCTTCAAGTCGTCTACTATGGGCGATGCGTGGGTACGCATCGCAGAAAGCATAAGCGACCAGTACATCAGTAGTGCCGTCATCGATCCGAGCGATTCTCGTATTCTTTACATAGGAAGTCGTGCCGGCATCCACAAAAGCACAAATGGCGGGCACTCTTGGAAGACGATGAACACCGGACTCGAATCGACAAATATCCGGACGATCGCCATAAGCCCTACAAATACCCGCCTTCTGTATACAGGGACAAATGGCAGTGGCTTGTATTACAGCGAAGACAGCGCAGAGGCATGGAAACGAATCAAACTGACCGCAAAATTGCCGTAACGAACAAACTCCCCATCATGCTTCAATGATTCTTTTCCACTATGCTTAGATCCGCTTTATGAGGTTTGCCTTCTACATGGCTTCAGGGAGAGCGCTGTATAGAGCATTAGATGCGTACGAGTAAGAACTGTACGCACCAAGCATGCATTGCATTTTAAGTTTTGTTTGTTGACAATGCATTGAAGCTATGCTGTAATGCAAGCATACACGAAGAGGGCATGCTTGATAGAAGAATTAAAAGATATTCTTGTAGGGCTAGATCAGCGTATTAACGCATACAAAGGTCGTTTACAGGATCTTCAAAAGAAACGCAGCCGGCTCGACGAAGAAATCGCTACGATTAAGAAGTATTTGGAACTTGCCGAAACGCTGTACCGCGTCGAAGCCGATAAAGCAAAGCTTGCCAGTCTTTCCAGCCAAATTATTACCGACGACAAAGCGGTCCGTCCTCTCCCACTCACCGACGTCACGGATCAGTCCCGTGAGATCCTTCTAGGTAGGAGTAAGTACGTAGGCATGAGCGTTCCGGAAGCTGCCCATCACATCCTCCGAGAAGCCAAGCATTCCATGCATGCGAAGGAACTCTTTCAACGCCTGATTGAAGGCGGTATGCAAATCAAGGGGAAAACGCCACTCACATCAGTTGCCACTTCTTTGAAAAGAGATAAGCGTTTTAGGAAAGTTGGGCCAAATACTTTTGACGTACTGGAAGAACGTTTGACAGAAGCTGTTTAGCTTCTGAACTAGTCCAGCTTTTAACTCGTGGAAGGAGGTGAGTTCACTTGGCGACGAAGAAGGCAGCAAAGAAGAAAAAGAAGTAATCCAACCGCACAGCGCCGAGGGTAAGGCCACTTGCCCTCGGCGTTTTCTTTTACAACCTACAAATCTATTCAGACGTGATGGGGGAGATCAGCAGTAAGAGGCTGGTTGGGGGACATATCCAGCCCGTGGAGAAATGGTCTGCGTAGAAACGGCTTGCTCTTTGGTATTCATGAAGACCCACTTATCCGGTTGGGCAAGAATCGCTTCGACCAGTTTCGTGTGAAGCGCATGCCCCGCCCGGTCAGCAATCACATGACCAATCATTGGCACACGCAAAAAGGCAAGATCGCCGATCAAATCGAGGATCTTGTGTCGTACAAACTCATCATGGAATCTCAAGCCCGACTCATTGAGCACGCCCTGCTCTGAAAGAATAATCGTATTTTCCAACGATCCCCCTTTACCAAGCCCGCGTGACCAGAGATATTTCACCTCTTTCATAAAACCGAACGTACGGGCAGCCGCGATGGTTCGATCGAACAAAGAAGCAGACCAATCATATACATAGGTTTGCTGCTGGATCAGTGGATGATCGTACTGAATGGAATAAGTAATACGCGTGGTAGGAGACGGCTCAACGACGATTCGCTTGTGCCCCTCGACCACTTCGATCGGTTGCATAATTTTGAGAAATGGCTGCGCGCAATCTTGGGGAATAATTCCAGCCGCTCGAATCAAGCGAACAAATGGATCTGCGCTGCCATCCATCACGGGGACTTCTTCCCCATCCAATTCAATAAAAGCATTATCAACACTTAATCCCGAAAGAGCTGCCAATACATGCTCGACCGTCTTTACTGCCGCCCCATTCGCACCGATGGTGGTGCAGAGTTCAGCCGGGACCAGATTGCCAACGGATGCTGAAAGAGCAATGCGGCTTCCATTTTCATTCCTGATAAAGACAATTCCAGTATTAGGCGGAGCCGGACAAAGCTTAATCTTAGCCGGTTTCCCGGTATGCAGCCCCACTCCAGAACACGTCATTGCTCGTCCGACTGTTTGTTGTTGTCGCATAATTCCTCTTTGGCCTGTAGGAAAGCAACTGATATGCCACGTCGCGTCTCATGTACGAGACATCTAAGACAATGATATATAATCACTTTAAACGAAACATGTTCTTGAGGGTTTGTTGCACAAATAAAACAGTGTGCTCTTTTCAAATCCTATCCTTTGTTGCATCTGTGTCTTTCATGCTCCATTGAGAGATCGTGGATTTTATTGCGAAAAGGTTTGTTCGGCTGAAGAAGGCCCGCAGCGCGGATTATTGATGCTGACTGTGCTGGAGGCCGTTTGATCGTAAGACGTCCAGACGTGTACGGCCTAGCGTTCTGTATGAGTTTCCTATTTTGGAACTGTATCGATTCTTGCCGGCATCGGTGCTGATGCAGGGTTTCCCACGGTCACGGAGTGCTTGGCTCGCAAAATAGCACTGCTCAAAATAAGAGCGAGAATCGACTGTTCGAAAACGGTATGATCTGATCGATTTGATGAAGCAATCTCGGTGTGGCGGCATTGGGTATTTCGCTCTCCGCTAAGTCGAAAGTCTGTGTTATAACCCTCCATCTGAATTCAATCCAGCCTATTTTCTTATGAGTACTGAAACCATCTGGCTCGCGGTCGGATTTCTCGGTCAGGGTATATTCTTCATGCGTTGGGTTGTGCAATGGCTCGCCTCTGAACGGAGCGCTGAGAGCCGCGTCCCGATCGGTTTTTGGTATTTGAGCATGGTGGGAGGGCTTATTACACTAGCTTATGCTATCTATCGTAAGGACCCGGTCTTCATTGCCGGCCAGAGCATCGGCACCTTTGTCTATATTCGGAACCTCATGCTAATTCAGAAACGGTCCACTCCCATTAAAGTAAGCCAGAAACAAAATTCCTCCCATACTCCGGCAGGTGATCGTTGAAGAAGTGCCTCCCCTTCCTGTTGTTGCTTACGATGGCCTCTCTCTTACTATTCCTCAATCTCGGCCAGCTAGGGCTGACAGATAAGGACGAAGGCAGCAATGCCGAAGCCGCCCGTGAAATGATCGAAAGCGGGGATTGGATGACACCCCAGCTTAACGGAGAGCCTCGCTTCACGAAACCTGTCTTCATCTACTGGCTTATAAGCGGAACTTATCGCCTGTTCGGTGTCAGCGAATTTTCCGCACGTGTTCCCTCTGCCATATGTATGACCATCCTCATCCTTCTTCAGTATTGGTTCCTCACATCTACTCAGGGGGCCTTCATCGGACTGGTCGGCGGCCTCATATTGCTGCTGAATCTCGAAATGGTCGCCATTGGGCGGATGGCGCTGGCCGATAGTGCCTTGATCTTGTGTACGACCGCCTCACTGTACGGCTTCTGGGTGGGCTTGCATGGTAAGGGGAAACAACGACATGCATTCTGGATCTTTTACGCCGGGATGGCCGTCGGCATGTTAACCAAAGGCCCAATTGGAGTTGTCGTGCCACTCTTGGGCAGCATCCCCTATCTGATAGTCACGCATCGATGGAAGCAATTTTGGCAGGGCAGCTTCCCGATCCCCGGGCTTCTCGTCTTTGGGCTCATAGCCGGTCCCTGGTATGGAGCCATGCTTTGGAGCCATGGATCAAGCTATATCGCATCCGTAAAGGCTGACACTGTCGGCCGATTGTTCAATAGCATCGGCGGCCACAGCGGAATGATCTTTTTTTATCTCCCGATCCTATTCTTTGGATTTTTCCCTTGGAGCGGATTTTTACCGGCGGTATTATCGGGTGCGTGGAAAGAATTGCTGCAAATACGGCGTTCAACGCCGACGGTCCATGATCGCAAACCAGGGCCACAGGAATTAGAACTGTTTGCCGCGTTGTGGCTTATCGGAGTGTTTGCGTTTTTCAGTCTATCCCCCACGCGACTGCCTCATTACATTGGGCCGCTTTTCCCTGCGGCCGCCATCCTCGTCGCCTCGTACTGGAACCGATGCGTGAAAGAACCGGCGACCCGCGGACTTCGCGCGTCACTCTGGACGCTTATGCTGCTTGGATTTACGCTAGGACTCATTCTCATTGCGTCGCCGCTCTTGTACTCAACCTACATCGAATCGATTACCAAGGAATTTCCGGTTGCAAGGGCTGTGGAGCCCGGCGCCGGCCCGACGACTGCAGGTTTCGTCCTGATCTTTGGCGTGGGAATCGTCGGTTATTTCGGGCTGACTGAACATCGCCGACCGGGCGCCTTTTGGGCCGCCGCGGTCACTATCGGGACGGTTATCCTAATTGCCATTGTGATCACATTGCCGTACTTCAGTAAGTATTTCATCGATCCGCCACACGAATTGGCATACATAGCCGGAGTGAATTTGCAGCCGAGTGATCCGTTCATTATCTACGGCCCTACTAAACCATCGATGCTGTTTTACGCGAAACGCCGGGCCATCATGATCAAGCCTGGTGAGGAAGAGAAGATGAAAGCACATGTAGCTGAAACAGGGCGCACGATGATTCTTTTACCGTCTCGACTGAAATCTCAATTGCCTGCGGAAGCAGCCGGCTTTTCTCCTATCCTTGAACGCTATGGCTATGCCTTGCTGGCCAATGAGCCGATGGTGAAGCTTCCCCCCAAACCGACAAACCAGCCTACCATCCCACCAAATCCGCATGGGTTGTGATGACCGGACCGCACCAATCAGCGGAAGATGCCGTGACGACGTCCCATTGATCTAAACAATGGGCAAGAGCCCTTTAAGATGCTGGATTGTCATAACGGCGAGCGCGAGCCCCGTCATGAGCGACAGTTCTGCAAGTATTATCCAATGAGTGAGAGGGGAGGGAGATTCTTTCTCCAATACGGCAGAAGACGTGTCCGCTTCCGGATAGAATAACCACTGGATGACGACCAACATCCCTACCACGGCAGTGATCAACCAGAGCCCGGTGGTCAGTGCCACACCGATCACAATGATTCTATTGGCCTGAGCAGAAGCCACCGTCACCGCAACCTTCATTGCAAATACCCGGCACATGACTCGAAAGATTCGCATCGCCACACCAATGACCATGATGGTAATCCCCGCAACCATCATCGGATCGGCCATGGATTGATGCGGAAGATGAGTCGAAAGCCACAGCAGTGAGAAGACCAGGATGAGATACGGAAGAAACCGAACGGTCATCGCAAGCAGGCATCGTTTCCACTCGCGGATCGGATAGATCACGCTCATTCCCACAATCGTTCCAAGGCAAATCCCCGCGATGACGTCTGTCGGAAAATGTGACCCTCGGATGGCCCGACTGACGGCTACGAAACCGGCTAATGCATAGACAAGCCATGCTATTTTCGGAAACGACTTGGCGAGCACTGCCGCGACGGCAAACGATGCGGCGGTATGCCCGGATGGAAACGAATCCAACCCGCTTTCCAGCGACGGCCGCCATGGCAATCCATTGTCGGCATGCACCAAGCGGGGACGCGGCCGGCCAATCCCATGCTTCAACGCCTGCACTACAATCGCAGATAGCCCATGGGCCAGCAATGACTTGAAACCGGCAGTGTGAACGTGTGGTTGTTTCCAAAGCCAACCACCCAGCAGCAGCCCGCCACTGATCGCAATTAACGCCGCGCCACTGCCAAGGCGCGTGCCGAGATCACCCATCCGCTCAAGCCATCCAATATGGAGCGACCGAAGAAACCGGGCGAACGGCAAATCGATTTGGAAGAGTCCCCAGAACATCATGCCGAGGATTGAGAAGGAAAGAAGAGCGGCAAGGCTTATCCGAAGCCATGCTCCCTCCGAACGAATCATGGCACCCAGTCGGCGAGAAAAATATTAAATTCGCCCCGAGCGCTCGCATTGCGATCGGAGACCCATACCACCTTTTTCCCATCAGGCGAAAACATGGGGAAGCTGTTAAAGTGGCCTGAAGAAGTAATGCGCTCCAGACCGGTGCCATCATCGTTGATGAGATACAGATGGAAGGACGGCGGCCCATCCGGTTGGCGGTCTTGCTCGTTGGAGGCATAGATGATTCGTCGACCGTCGGGATGAAAGTAGGGGGAAAAATTGGATGCGCCATTGCGAGTGACGGGACGCTTCTCACTCCCATCGGCGTTCATCACAAAGATTTCTAATTGGCTCGGTTCCACCATATTTTGCTTCAAGAGCGCTTGATACGCCTCACGTTCAGCAGAACCAGTGGGATGTGAGGCGCGGTACACGATACGCCGGCTGTCCGGCGAGAAAAAGGGGCCGCCATCATATCCTACTTCATGTGTCAGACGCCGGACATGCGCGCCATCGAGATCCATGGCATAGATTTCCAAGTCCCCGTCTCGCACCGAGGTGAAGACAATGGTCTTTCCATCCGGCGAAATCGTCGCTTCAGCATCGTACCCGGACGTGGAGGTCAGCCGTTGTATTTCTTGCCCATCGATCCTCACGGAAAAAATATCGTAGTCGTCCAACGCCCATCGATAGCGGCCCTCACGCTTGGCCTTTGGTGGACAGTTCGGTCCCTTCAGATGCGTCGATGAAAAGAGCACTCGACGATCGCCAGGGAAGAAATAGCCGCATGTGGTCACGCCGGTTCCCGTGCTCACC
>DATEPO010000385.1:0-4664 GCA_035273145.1 Nitrospiraceae bacterium | reverse complement strand
AATATTCTGCTACGGTTCGACGATGACATCGACAAAGGCAGGCAAACTTTCCGCTCCCTTTCGGTCCGACACGCGTAGCTTGAATCGATAGAGCCGCTTCTCTGAAACCGCCGGGGCGGTGAACGAGGCCTTCGGCATATTAGGATCCAGGAGCGGTATTTTACTGCCACGCACCTGGCTCCACGCGTAAAAGAGCGCCTCGCCTTCGGGATCGAGACTCTTTAAACCGTTCAATTCGACGCGGGTTCCGGCTTTCACCGTCCGATTCAATCCGGCATCCGCCACGGGCGGCTGATTCGGCTCATCATTAACTTCCACAATAATGTCCAGGTCGGCCTGCTTCCCGCGGTTCGTGACGGCAATGGTTGCGCGACCATTGCCGACAATCTGCAGCAGGCCATGGGGATGTATTTTGATCACCTGTTCGTTTGAAGAGCGGTATGATGTGCCGGAGGCCGGAGAGCGGATGGAACGAACGACGCCGTCTGAAAAGATACCGACGACGGGCAGGTCGAAGATTTTTCCCAGGGAATCGACATGGCCGTAATCCGAAGACTGTCCTGAACGTCCGAGGCGAAGGGGTTTGTCCGTTTCAAATTCAATCGAGACGAGCGTCGCCTTCGGTTCAATCTGCACGATGAGTTCATCGAACACCGACCGGCCGCCAAGCCGTCCTCGGGAAATTTCTCCGATGGCCAGCAGCCGCATAGGGCCGATGCCGTCTTGCGGGACAAGTAAACGTCCCCCGTATGGCGGGTCGCTGGCGGCAGTGGACACCATTGAGGCGGTCGCGACAATCGACCCGGTCGAATTCGTATCGGCCTGCTCAACCAGCGTGTCGTCTTGTTCACCGTACCAATAATAACGAACCTGTATCAGGCCGGTGTCACGCCCGACATCGATCGTGACAGGTATCGTGTCCCCCGCCGAGACGGTCTGACCGTCCGTCGGCGCAAGGATCTTGAACGCCAACGCCTGTGGCGGACCAAGGAAAAAGGCAAAAGTAAAAAGGCAAAATGTCATCGTAAAGAAACTGCGCCTTCCATTTGGAATTTTGCATTTTACATTTCGCATAGGCGGCCTCATCTCTCCAGATGAAAGGGGACGTCGGTCAGGATCACACGCTCTTTGAACAGGAGCGCGGCTTTCAACATCAGGGCGCGCTGATTGTGCAAGATATTCTGCCACCAACGAGCCGGAAGGATTTCAGGGATGACGACGGTCACCCAGCTATTCGGATCTTTTTGCAGGAGTTCTTCAATATAGTCCAACAGCGATCGCAAAACCGATCGATAGGGTGACGGCAAGACGACCAGATGAATCCCGCACCCCCACTGGGCCCATTTGATTTCCGTGAGCGCGGTGTCTTCTTTGTCGATATCCACCAATACCGCCCGGACATCGGTTGAATGGCTGCGGGCATAGTCGAGCGCGCGAAGCACGCCGCGGTTCACACTACTGATAGGAATGATCACCGTATTCCGGCGCGGCTGGGGAGGGCGATGATCCCGCGTCAAACTGATCTGCTGCTCGACCGCGACATAATGTGCCTGCACGGAACGAAACCACAGGATGATCAGCGGAAGCAGACCGATGACGATCCAGGCGCCATGGATAAATTTCGTGCTGGCGATGATCAATGTGGCCAGGCCGGTCGTCACGGCGCCGAGCCCGTTGATCATCAGCCGCTTCCGCCAATGACGGCCTCGTTTCACCAGCCAGTGTTTGACCATGCCGGACTGCGAGAGCGTGAACGATAAGAACACGCCGACTGCATAGAGCGGGATGAGCGCATGCGTCTCGCCGCGGAACGCTACGATCAGACCGCAGGCAAACAAGCCCAGCAGAATGACGCCGTTCGAGAAGACCAGCCGATCTCCCCGCGTCTTCATTTGTGCCGGCATATAGCCGTCGCGAGCTAAGATTGATGCCAGCCGGGGAAATCCATTGAAACTGCTGTTGGCCGCGAGAATGAGAATGGCCATCGTCGACGCTTGGATCACGTAGTACACAACGCCGCCGTCGAAGGTCGCCCGCGCGATTTGCGAGACGACCGTTTCATCCTCCTTCGGAAGGATCCCGTATTGATAAGCCAGAATCGAAATCCCGATGAACAATGTGCCGAGGATCGCGCCCATGACGGCCATCGTGGTCGCCGCATTTTTGGATTCAGGGCGCTTGAAGACCGACACGCCATTGGAAATGACCTCCACCCCGGTCAACGCCGTACATCCTGATGAAAACGCGCGAAGGAGTAAAAACAAGGTCACGCCTTCTGTGACCTGGGAAGTTGCGCTGTCCGCCTTAATGGATGCGACCGGGGCCGGATGGCCGACAATCATGTTGAGAAAGCCGGCCCCCAACATGAGAAGAATGGATCCGATAAAGATATACGTCGGGATGGCAAAGATCCGTCCTGATTCGCGAACGCCTCGGAGATTCACGATGACGACAAGAATAATGGCGAGGAGTCCAAGCGCCTCGCGGTGTGGAAACAGTGCGGGCACGGCGGACGTGAGAGCGGCGATGCCGGCCGCGACGCTCACGGCGACCGTCAGAACATAATCGATCACTAAGGCCGCGGCGGCCGTGAGTCCCGGGATTTCTCCAAGATTGGATCGAGCCACGGTATAGGCGCCCCCGCCGGCCGGATACTCGAAGATGATTTCCCGATAGGACATCGTGAGGATCGCCAGCAGGGCCACAATCATGATGCTGACCGGAATCGACCAGGACACCGCCGCTGACCCGGCCAGCACAAGCACGAGGAGAATTTCCTCCGTCGCATAAGCCACGGAAGAGAGGGCATCGGAAGAAAATACGGCCAGCGCGAGGCGTTTGGATAATCGCTCGTGGGCAGCCTGCGCCGTTTTGAGAGCCGGTCCTAACAACCAGCGCTTGAGAACCATGCGGCCATTATCTCACAAGAGCGTTCATGACTGTAAGGCAGCCTCGCGCGCGGGAAGTGAGATTTCATCGGTCTGATCGCACCTTTTGCCGCACGGCGATTATTGTCAGCCGATTGTTCTGCTACTGATTAGATTGGTGTGTCATGACGAGTTCCGATTATGATGACGGGGGTTGACACAGGAAAGTCACTTGAGTATCGTTAGGCCTTTCTTTCGTCGACGGTTCACTACGAAACGAATGGTTCGACATGAGATTTAAAAAGAGATTGAAGTGGAGGAGAGCTTTCCCCTGCCAGATCCAGCACACTGTGAATTTTACCAACCGTTAATCCAATTTCATTGTAAGGAGGCCGGTCCATGTATCACCTCAAGGATCACTGTCGTTTTCTTAGTTGGTTCCTCGGTATCGTAGCCGGCGGAGCCCTCTTGTGTGCTCCGTTCCCGGCTGTCGCCGAGTCGCCGGAGCCACATGCTCAGCATACCTCGATGGGGCATCAAACTCCCGAATGGGCTGAAAAGCTCAAGGGGCAGACCGTCATGGAAGACACGATGGAAGGACGCCCCAATCGTGCCGCGATGGTCGAGATGCAGCACGAACGCATTATGCATCAGATGGCGAATGATCCTCAGGCCCAGCAGACCAGCTCCGGGATGTACAACTCCATGTCCATGCTCCACCAGTATGGGGCGGGCAATCAGGGTCAGGACATGCTGTTGATGTCGGATCCACGGACGGAGCCGGTGTCACAGGGCGGACGATGTCCTGCGAATGCTCCGGTGCGGCAGTACAATGTGGCCGCGATCAACGTCGAAATCACGCTCAATCAGTGGTTGGATTTCTATCCCGGCTATATGTATACCTTGGCTGAAGATCTGGAAAAGGTCCGGGATGAGGAAGCCAAGAATAAAGCCGCACGCGAGAAAGAAGGCTTCGATCCGGGCGCGGTGATCCCCGGCGTGCAAGCACAGTGGATTCAGCCGCTCGTGATCCGTGGGAACCAGGGCGATTGCGTCAAGATCAAGCTGCAAAATACGCTGGAAGGCGGCGAGGACGTCAGCCTGCACATCCATGGTTCAAACATGGTGGTCGGTTCGACCGGAAAGCCTGCAACGACCACCAATCCCGATTCCATCGTGGCGAAAGATAAGAGCGTTGAATTGGAGTGGTACATCCACCCGACGACGCAAGAGGGCGCTCGCCAATTTCATAGCTACAGCAACGATCGTGAGCTGACCGTGATGGGACTGTTCGGGACTTTTGTCGTGGAGCCAAAGGGCTCTGAATATTATGAGCCGCTCGGAAGCGGCGATGCGACCATCCAACGCAGCGGCTGGCAGACGATCATTAAAAATGGGACAGGGCCGGACTTCCGTGAATTTGTGTTGATGTACCACGAAGTAGGTGATGAAGCGTTCCGCCCGGTCAATAAGAAGGGCGAATTTCTTCCGCAACGCGACCCGCTGACCGACGCCTATCGTCCAGGCGGCCGCGCGATCAATTATCGCAGTGAGCCGTTCGGCATCAATAATATGCATGTGCAACACGAATACTTCGGCTTCGAAGATGAATCGATGGGGTATAGCTCCTATACGTTCGGCGATCCGTCTCCGACGATCCCACGTTCCTACATGGGCGATCCGGCGAAGTTCCGGCTCGTGCATGGCGGATCGGAAGTGTTCCACTCACATCATCCGCATGGCGGAACCATTCGGTGGCCGCGAAGCCCGCGTGCCATTGATGAAATGCCGATGTGG
>DATEPO010000384.1:0-2288 GCA_035273145.1 Nitrospiraceae bacterium | reverse complement strand
GCGGCGCTGGCTCAATCCCCACATCCCGTCGTGTCGTTGTCTGCTGCACGAGCCTTGATGGATATCGACCCGAAGGCGGCATTGACATTGATCACCCCGTGGATCGGTGCGCGAGCCGATTGGTCGCCGCCACGGGTTGCTGCCCTGTTGTCTCAGGCTGGCTCAGAATTGATCGCGCAGCCCTTATCGCAGACGGTCATGACGGCGACCCCGGACATGGCGATGCGGCTCTTGCATTATTTGGAAGTCACCCGCTGCACGGCCGCGCTGCCTGCGGTGCGCAGCCTGCTTGCGCGCGAGTCGACTGATAGGGCTGTCCGAGCGGCTTGCCTCAAGTTGATTGGACAATTTCAAGATCCTAAAGATCTCGCACTAGTGAGATCGTTCATTACGGATTCGGATCAAAGCGTTCGAGCCGAGGCTGCCGCGGCTTTAGGGACGATTGGTATGCCGACTGATGAAGGCTCATTGATCGCGCTCCTTTCGGACTTGCAGTGGGACGTGCGCTATCGTGCCGCCGAAGCGTTGGCGCATTTGCCGTTCATGAAGCCGGAGCGGTTAGCAGAGATCCAATACCAGCAAACCGATACGCTGGCCAAACAGATTCTTGAGCCGTTTCTGATGACGCCAAATCATCAGCATTCCGTCTAGAACTTCGTTCGGATTACATAAGTAGTCCACCACTCGTCTCAGCACTGGCCGCTTTTGTCGGACGTCATTCGGCCAGCGAAAAATAGCCAGGCATGTCGTGAATCAGCACGCCGGCTAAGCTGGCGTGTGGAAATTTAAAAATCGTGTCGAGCGCAGCCTGAACTTCGGGCCGTCTTTTCCCCGCAAAGGTCAGACGTTCCGGTCGAACGATGATTTCATGCGCCACACGGAAACCTTCCGTGTGGCCGGGAGGCGGAGCCATCAAGACGAGCCGACGGCCGGCCCGATCGAGATAGGCATTGGCGATGTTCAGCCGAGGCTCATGGATAAGGGTCACCTGACGATCCACCGGCAACGGCCGTGTTTCAACCGCCAACCATATCGGTACGCCGACGGCATCGCCATATCTCAATGTATGTTCCGTGATGTCCCGCAAATCCTCGACATCGGTTCGATAGCTCATTATCGCTGCTTCGTCCACTCGATCGATGACTTCAAAGTCCAGCGGCCGATGGTGCACTGTTTTGGCGCTGAACCAAAACGGCATCACAATCGACAGCCGGGCATGGTCTCCTAAATGGGCTTTGATTTTCTCAATGGCGCGCAGATAAAGGCTGTAATCCTGTGGATCGGAAAACTGAGCAAGAAGGTATGGTTCGATGTCGAGTTGAATCCCGTTCATATGTCCCTGTGGGAGGAGCACGCGCAATCGCGAGATCTTTTCCAGCAAAGGCCCCGGATCATAGATGGCTTCAGGATATCCATCAAGGGCAAAGGCTTCCAAGCCTGACGAAGCAGCACGTTCCAACACATGCGCATACGCCGACCAGAGGGTGTCCGGATCTTTCCTATCGGGCATTTGCACGAGAATACGAGTGACATCCGCGCGGCGGCAGTCCTGTATGAGACCTTCCGGGTCGGCCACTGCCGCCCGATAGTCCCACACCCAAAATCCTTTCCGGGACTCAGTCGGCGACAGGGCGCTTCCACGTTCGAACAGGAAGCGTTCAAGTGTCAGCGTCGTCGCGCGCGTCTCCGCCTCAAAGACGATTGTCATGGTATGGGTGAGATCGAGCCGGCCGATCATCGGCTTCAGTGCGACGCGCATATCAAAATGACCGGTGACTTTGGCGAGCGGAACAGGGGGCTCATCGGGATCATGAGCCAGCGCGATGGTGACCGGAGTGGAGGCATGACCTTTAAGCACGACGGTAGCATAGGACAGGAGGTCAATGGCTGCAAACGTTTGGCTGGTCATGATTGCCTGGCATGGTCGAGTGCGATCTGCTCGAATGGTCACGGTCAAAATTTCAGAGCGCTCAACGTCTGTCGATTGACAAGATCCTGCGAATTTCATGACCTTCAGCACAGATAGAAGATCGAACTGTGCCGTAGACGGGCGAAGCGGGGGAGGAGTCGGACGCGCCGGTGGGGTTGATCGAAACGAAAGCCGAGGAGGGCCGGTCTCGCTATAGGTCAGGTCGATCTCATCGATTTTGGATGGTATATCGCCGAGGATGGGAATGTCTTCGGCGCCGGAACTGGATAAAGAGATAAACCCTATCAGGATAGCAGAGCTTAGGAACGATACAAATTTCATGTGCTACAGTTGTTACGTAATGGATAGAAACAGATCC
>DATEPO010000383.1:0-20646 GCA_035273145.1 Nitrospiraceae bacterium | reverse complement strand
TGATCCTCACGGGGACATTCGAACAGCTCATCATTTTCAGCGGCTTCGTCCTGTCAGCGTTTACCGCGCTCGCAATTGGCGCCGTCATCGTGCTACGTCAGCGACGCCCCGATCTCGTCAGACCGTATCGCGTCCCGTTCTATCCGCTATTGCCGGGCATGGTCATTCTTGTCTTGTTGATCGTCGTTGGGACGAGTCTTGTCCAGCGGCCCATGGAGTCCGCGTTCGGCATCGCGGCAGTTCTAGCCGGTGGACCGTTCTATTATGTTTGGAATCGCAGACGACAGGGATAGCGCACAACATGAGGTTTGCACGTGCCGCTGCTTGAGTGAAGCCGGGACAAGAGGAGGTCTGCTTCTTACGCTTCGCCCGGACTGGGATTTATTTTGGAAGGAGCAGTTGCTTGCTTTGAGACGACCGGCCTTGTGGCGATCTTGCCTGGAATTTCCGGAGTGGTGCTCTTCACGTCGGCATTTTGTGCTCGATGCTGCAGGGCGTGATCCATCAAGACCAAGGCGAGCATGGCTTCGGCGATCGGGGTGGCGCGGATGCCGACACAAGGGTCGTGACGGCCTTCCGTTTCCACGATCACGGGGCGGCCCCGCTTATCGATCGATCGCCGTGGAATGCGGATGCTGGAGGTGGGTTTGATCGCAATCGTCACGACAATATCTTGGCCGGTCGAAATCCCGCCGAGAATTCCGCCGGCATGATTGGTGACGAACCCTTCAGGAGTCAATTCGTCGCCGTGCTCCGACCCGCGCTGCGCCACCGAGGCAAAGCCGGCCCCGATTTCCACGCCTTTGACCGCATTGATGCTCATCATCGCCGCAGCCAAGTCCGCATCTAACTTGTTATAGACAGGACTACCCCAGCCGACCGGCACGTGTTCCGCCACCACCATGATCTTCGCCCCCACCGAATCCCCCGACTTTCGCAGCTCGTCCATAAATGTCTCAAGCTTCGGGACTGCATCGGGATCGGCCGCGAAGAACGGATTCGTGCGGACGACGTCCCAGGTCTTGAATGGAACTTCCATAGGCCCCAATTGGCAGAGATAGCCGCGGATGACGACGCCATAGTGTTCCTGCAGCCATTTTTTTGCGATGGCGGAGGCCGCGACGCGTACGGCCGTCTCTCGCGCCGACGAGCGTCCGCCGCCGCGGTAATCGCGGATCCCGTACTTCTGCCAATAGGTGTAGTCGGCGTGGCCGGGCCGAAATGTATCTGCTAGATTCCCGTAGTCACGGCTGCGTTGGTCCTCGTTCCGAATCAGCAGCGCAATCGGCGTCCCCGTTGTCTTGCCTTCAAAGAGACCGGACAGAATTTCGACACGGTCCGATTCCTGCCGTTGCGAGACATGACGTGACGTGCCGGGCTTGCGGCGGTCGAGTTCCTTTTGGATATCGTCCACGGTGAGAGGAAGACCGGGGGGACAACCATCGACGACGCAGCCAATGGCGGGACCGTGGCTTTCGCCGAACGAGGTGACGGAAAAGAGTGTGCCGAACGTGTTCCCAGCCATTAGCTAGGCGTGAAGACCGTAAGAGTGAACTGCAGCGGCAGGTCGCTATTCAACCCTATCTACCTTGATGTGGAGTTCTTTCAGTTGCGCGGCATCGACCGGTGAGGGCGCCTCGGTCATCAAGCATTGGGCCTTTTGGGTCTTCGGGAAGGCAATGACATCTCGAATGGAGCCAGCACCGCCGAGCAGCATGATCAGCCGATCGAGTCCGAATGCAATCCCGCCATGCGGCGGCGCGCCGTACTCCAGGGCATCCAACAGGAAGCCAAACTTGGCCGTCGCTTCATCCTTGCTGATCCCCAGCAGGTCGAAGACCTTGCTTTGGATCTCACGCCGGTGAATACGGATGCTGCCCCCACCGATTTCGTTGCCATTCAAGACCATGTCATAGGCTTTGGCGCGGACCTTCACCGGATCGGACTCGAACAAGGGAAGGTCCTCATCCAACGGCGCGGTGAACGGATGGTGCATCGCCACGTACCGCTTCGCTTCGTGATCGTAATCCAGCAAGGGAAAATCGATGACCCAGAGCGGCCGCCACAACGATCGGTCGATTAGGTTCAATTCCTCAGCCAGCAGAAGCCGCAGTCGCCCAAGCACATCATGCACGACGCTGGGTTTGTCCGCCACGAACAGCAGCAGATCGCCGATGGCGGCATCCGGTACGGCGGCAAGCAGGCTGCGCGCGTTCAAGAATTTCGCAATCACCGATTCCAATTGGCCGTCGCCGATGACCTTCACCCAGGCCAAACCTTTCGCGCCGAAGCCCTTCGCGGTCTCACCGAGCGTATCGATGCGGCTCCGTGGAATCGACGCGCCGCCTTTGACGACGATCGCTTTGACCATGCCGCCTTTCGCGACCGTTTCTTTGAATACTTTGAAGTCGCTCTTCGCCGCAAAGTCATTCAAGTCATGGAGCGGCATGCCGAATCGCAGGTCGGGCTTGTCTGACCCATAGCGGCCGATTGCGTCGGCATAGGTCATCCTCGGAAATGGCGGCGCAAGTTCGATCCCGGCAGTCTCTTTGAAGACGACGCTGATCATCCTCTCCATGAGCGACATGATCTGCTCGCGATCGACAAACGACATTTCGATATCGATTTGCGTGAATTCCGGCTGACGATCGAACCGCAGATCTTCATCACGGAAACACCGAGCGATCTGATAATACCGGTCGGTTCCCGCCACCATAAGAATCTGCTTGAACAGTTGTGGAGACTGCGGCAGCGCGAAGAACGTCCCCGGATTCACGCGGCTCGGCACCAGATAATCGCGGGCGCCTTCCGGCGTGCTCTTGGTGAGCATCGGGGTTTCGACTTCAAGAAACTGATGTTCGTTGAGGAACGCGCGGACCATGGCCGACACTCGATGGCGAAGTTCGAGGAGCCGCTGCATCTTGGGACGGCGCAAATCCAGATACCGATATTTCAGGCGCAGCGTATCGGTCACGTCGGCGTCATCCTCGATCATGAAGGGCGGCGTCTTGGCCTCATTCAAGATATCAAGCTGCTGCACCAGCACTTCGATGTCGCCGGTCGCCAAATTGGGATTGTTCGCGCCCTCCGGACGTTGGCCGACGATTCCAGTGACGGCGATCACGTCTTCGCTGCCGAGCTTCTCCCCCAGCTTATGGATAAGGGGAAATGTTTCCGCATTGAACACGATCTGCGTCATGCCCTGACGATCTCGGATATCGAGAAACAGTACGCTGCCATGGTCTCGGCGGCGCTGCACCCAGCCGTTGAGTGTCACGGTCTCGCCGACGTGGCTTCGACGCAATTCACCACACGTGTGCGTGCGCACCATCATGCCCTCCTCCGCATACGACGTGGAGGTCGCCGTGCAGAATCGGTTGGCCGCCGTGGCCGAGGTGCGAGCTGTCGGGAAGGGTGCGTGGACTTTCCTGCCAAGCGTGCCGACTGTCCTCCGGAACGCGCTGACCGTTCTCCCGAACGTACCGACTGCCCGGTGGAACGGGGAGAGTGCCGTGCGGGATGAGAAGGAGCTTTCCTACCCGGCTTCTGAGGCCGGATTGATTGAGAAAGAATTCCTTCCGCCTCCTGCTCCTGTTTGTATTTGAAGATCCCGCGCAAGGTATTCGCTTCCCGGTCGGTGAGATAGCGAAACTCGCCGGGGAGCAGATCGCCGAGCGTCAACGGGCCGAACCGAATCCGTTTCAATTTCAACACGGGATGGCCGACGACTTCGAACATGCGCTTGATCTGATGCTTGCGGCCTTCATAGATCGTCACTTCGAGCCAGGAATTTTCCTTGGCCTTACGGATCTTTTTGACCGTGGCTGGGGCCGTCATCCCATCTTCTAACGTCACGCCATGTGCCAGTTGGTCGATTTCGTCGTCCGTGAGCACGCCCTTGACCTTCGCCAAATACACCTTGGCCACATGATAGCGGGGGTGCAGCAAGGCTTGCGCCAACTCACCATGGTTCGTGAGCAGCATGAGCCCTTCCGTGTCGAAATCAAGCCGACCCACCGGAAACATGCGAAGCGTCACTCCATGGAGAAGGTGCTCGATCGTCGGCCTGCCTTCAGGGTCGTTGAGCGTGGAGACAATACCTTTGGGCTTATTGAGCAAGAGGTAGGCGTAGGGCTCGACGGCTTTGAGATGCCGCCCATCCACCTTCACGTGATCACGCTCAGGATCGATGCGCGTACCCAATTCACGCACAATTTTCCCATTAATCATTACCCGCCCCTGGGCGATCCATTCCTCCGCCTTCCGGCGCGAGGCCAACCCGGAGGCGGCAATAATCTTTTGCAATCGTACTTCCATCTCGTTAATCGTTAATCGCAAAGAGCATGGCTTCTCTTCACGTTTAACGTCCTACTCCCACTCTATAGTTGATGGCGGCTTCGAGCTAATGTCGTAGACCACTCGATTCACCCCGCGCACTTCATTGATGATGCGATTCGACATTTTTCCCAGCACATCATGCGGAAGCTTCGCCCAATCGGCCGTCATGCCGTCGAGGCTCGTGACCGCTCGAATGGCCGCGACATATTCGTAGGTACGTTGGTCACCCATGACCCCGACGGTGCGGATCGGCAGGAGCACGGCAAAAGCCTGCCACGTCTCTGCGTACAGACCGGATTGGCGAATCTCCTGTTCCACAATCGCGTCGGCCTCCCGCAACATCGCGCACCGCTGCGGGGTCACGGCGCCGAGCACGCGAATCGCCAATCCTGGACCTGGAAAGGGATGGCGCCCGACAATATCATCGGGTAACCCCAACTCCTTGCCGAGGACACGCACCTCGTCCTTGAACAATTCCCGCAACGGCTCCACGAGACGCAGTCGCATTCTTGTCGGCAAACCGCCGACATTGTGATGGGTTTTGATCGTCGCCGAGGGCCCTTTGAAGCTGACGCTTTCGATGACATCCGGATACAAGGTGCCCTGGACGAGATAATCCACCTTCCCTAGGCGCGTCGCTTCGCGCTCGAAATTTTTAATGAACAGACGTCCGATGATTTTGCGCTTGCGCTCAGGATCGGTCACGCCCTTCAGTGCACCGAGAAACTCGGTCGAACGGTCCAAGACGTGCAGGTCGAGATCCATCTGCGCAAAACTCTTTTGTACCTTTGCCCGTTCTTCCTTTCGCAGGAGTCCATTATCGACGAAGATACAGGTGAGCTGCGAACCAACGGCGCGAGCCGTGAGCGCCGCCGCAACTGAGGAATCGACGCCGCCGCTCAATGCGCAAATAACCTTCCCCGTGCCCACCCGCTCTTGAATATTCTTGACGGCTGTATCGACGTAGGAACTCATCGTCCAGGTTGGCTCGCACGCACAGACGTCATAGATAAAGTTCTTCAAAACCTGTACCCCGCCGGCCGTATGAGCCACTTCCGGATGGAACTGCAAGCAGTAGATCTTCCGTCGGCCTTCGACCGACTTCATCGCGGCAATCGGTGAATTATCCGTATGGGCAATCGCGCGAAACCCTTTCGGCATGCGCTCGATGCGATCGCCATGGGACATCCAAACAGTACGCGATCGAGCCGGTAGTTTTTTCAGCACATCGGACGCATCGTCGATTAACAGTTCCGCTCGGCCATACTCCCGATGATTCGCCTTCGCCACTTCGCCGCCGAGAAGATGGGTCACGAGTTGCATCCCGTAGCAGATTCCCAGGATCGGGACACCGAGATCAAACACCTCTTTGGGGACTTTCGAAGCTTTGCGATCGTAGACGCTCGACGGGCCACCGGACAGAATAATGCCCTTTGGTCGGTACGCTTCGATGGTAGCTAGGGATGCCGTGCAGGGAAGGATTTGCGAATAGACGCGCGCCTCACGGATGCGGCGCGCAATCAGTTGCGTATACTGAGAGCCAAAGTCGAGGATCAGGATGCGATCATGCCAGAATTCCATAGGGGGCGTTATTCGTTAATTCGTTAAGCGCGGGAAAACGTTATTCGTCAATCGTTAAACGTCAGGATACGGGCATTCTTTCGTTTAACGATTCACGCTTGAACGTCCTATTCCCAATCCGTGCGGTAATTCGGCGCTTCTTTGGTAATGATGACGTCGTGCACATGACTTTCCTTGAGTCCCGCCAAGGTTTGCCGAATGAATCGGGCATTTTTTTGAAGGTCGGCAATAGTCCGGCAGCCGCAATATCCCATGCCGGATTTGACGCCGCCCACAAGCTGATAGATGACACCGGACAAGGTGCCTTTATACGGCACCCGGCCTTCAATACCTTCAGGCACCAACTTGGAGGCCGCCCGCCCGGCTTGAAAATACCGGTCCTTGCCGCCCTTTTCCATCGCGCCAAGTGAACCCATTCCACGATAGACCTTGTACGTTCGGGCTTGATAGAGGACCGTTTCGCCGGGCGACTCTTCCGTCCCGGCCAACAAGCCGCCGATCATAACTGAGGAGGCGCCGGCCGCCAGCGCCTTGGTGATGTCGCCGGAAAATTTGACGCCTCCGTCGGCGATGATGGGAATGCCGCTCCCGCTCAGCGCTTTAGCACAATCCATGATCGCGGTCAATTGCGGCATACCTGCGCCCGACACGACACGCGTGGTGCAAATCGAGCCCGGCCCCACACCGACCTTTACCGCGTCCACGCCTGCCGCCGCTAAATCCTTCGCGGCCTCCGCCGTCGCAATATTGCCGGCGACCAATTCAAGTTTCGGATGCGAGCGTTTGATCAGTTTGACGGTATCCAGCACGCTCCGTGCATGGCCGTGGGCCGTATCGACCACCACCATATCGACGCCCGCTTTAGTCAGGAGGTCTACCCGCTCTTCGGTCTCGGGCCCTACCCCGACAGCCGCCGCAACGCGCAAGCGCCCGTGTTCATCCTTGCAGGCATGAGGATACTGAATGCGCTTCTCGATATCTTTAATCGTGATGAGCCCTTTGAGATCGAATTGCTTGTCGACGACCAAGAGTTTCTCGATGCGATGCTCGTGAAGGATCTCGCGCGCCTTCTCCAAGGTCGTGCCTTCCGGCACGGTGATCAGATTGTCCTTGGTCATGACCTGCGCGACGGTGAGATCCATCCGGCTTTCGAAACGAAGATCACGATTTGTGAGAATGCCGACGAGCTTGCCCTGCTTCGTGACCGGGATGCCTGAGATCCGAAACTTGGCCATCAACTGCAAGGCTTCTCGAATCGTTTGGTCCGGCGCGATGGTGATCGGATCGAGGATCATCCCGCTTTCCGATTTTTTAACCTTATCGACTTCTGCGGCCTGATCGACCGGCGACAGCACCCGATGAATGACGCCGATCCCGCCTTCTCGAGCCAGCGCAATCGCGAGCCGAGATTCCGTGACGGTATCCATCGCCGAACTGATGATCGGAATGTTGATGGCGATATGGCGCGACACGTACGTCTGGGTATTGGTTTCACTCGGCAGCACTTCGGATTTCGCGGGGATCAGAATCACATCATCGAATGTGAGCCCCATCCGCAAAGTTTCATCCAACATACGATCCTCAATCCTCAATAAAGACGTCTCTAAAGTCCTTCAGGTCTTCGCGTCTTAAAGTCGTTGAGACATGACGACCTTATGACTTTACGACTTTATGACGGTCTACTAGCGCTACGCCCGCCCGACCTTGGGCCGATCTGCCGATTGGTCCGTCAACTCTGCCGCAGCTTCGGCATCTTCCTGCAATCGTTCGCTGCCTTCATCAGACGGCATAAACTGTTGCACACGGGTATTGCCGCTATCGACGACGAACACGCTGCCGCGCGCATCGACCCCAATCCCATAGGGAAAATTGAACTGGCCTTCGCCGTTGCCGAAGCCGCCCCACTGCGTGATGTAATTGCCTTCCCGATCGAATTTTTGCACGCGCTGATTGCCGGTATCCGATACATAGACATCCCCGTGACTGTCGATGGCAATGCCCCACGGCGAGCGCATTTGTCCGGCCTCTTGCGCCTGCGGGCTGCTGGCATGGCCTGGGCCGATGCCCCCGCCCCACTTGGTCAGCAGTTGCGGCAGCACGTTGGTGCTCGTGTCGAATTTTTGGATCCGGTGATTGCCCATGTCCACGACATAGACCGAGCCATCCATCTGATCGACGGCGATGCCGCGGGCAAAATAAAATTGCCCGTCGTTGTTCCCGAAGCTGCCCCACTGCATGATGAATTCGCCCGTCATGTCGAATTTCTGCACACGGAAATTGGCGCTATCGACGACGTAGATATAGCCGCGGACACGATCGATCGCAATTCCCCACGGCGAATTGAATTGGCCTTCGGCATTGCCGCGCGATCCGAACTTCATGATATAGCCGCCGAGCTTGCCGTCGAACTTTTGCACGCGGTGATTGTTCGTATCGACGACGTACACATCCCCCTTCGCATCGCAGGCCACGCCGGTGGGATTGTGGAAGCTGGCGTTCGACGTGCCGAAATTGCCCCACAGGATAATGAAGTTGCCGTTATTATCGAATTTCTGAATACGATTGTTGCCGTTGTCCGCGACAAAGATACTGCCCTGCTGATCGATCGCCAAGCCATACATCGGCGCGATAAATTCCCCGCCATGCAGCAGCGACGCGCCGCGGCCCGGTTTTCCCCATTTGGACACACAGAGATAGCCCGACGTATTGAGCAGGATGCCGGCGCTCGCAGGCACGGACACATTGTTGCCGGCGTCCTTAAACCAGACGTAAATCGTCTTTGGGCCGTCTCCAGGCGACAGGATAAACGGAATCGTCGCACCGAACTTGGTCATCGGTTCGACTTCGACCCACCCCGGTACGGTGGCGGTAGGCGCCATCGGACTTTCAGAAATGTAATAGGCCGAGACGCCGGTATCGACGTCATTGGCCGAGATCGTCACAATGACCTCGGGCGAATTCGTCATGAACGCGCCGTGATTGAGGACCGCATTCGGATTTTGCGGCGCAGTCATGTCGATCAGCACCGGCGTCACCGTCACTTCTTCCGAAAGCGGACTTTCGGCTCCGTCGTCGAAGACGGCCGCCAACGCATAATAGTACGGTGTGTCGTTGGTCAGGCCGCTATGGGTAAAAGGACTGGTCACCCCTTCGATGCGGGTCCCCGTTTCGGCGGTCAAATTTTGAGAGGTGTGAAAATACAGGTTGTAAGACGTCGCGTTCGGCACCTCCATCCAGCTCAGGGTCACCTCCGTGTCGCCGGCCTTGGCCACGATACTGCGAGGGGGCTGCGCTCCGGTCGATGAGTCCTGCTGTTTGGTTTTGGCAAGTTGAGTCCGCTGGATTTCCTCTTCGGTCGGCACATATTTCACGACACGATTGTTGCCGCTGTCGACGACGTAGACGCAACCTTCTTTATCGACGGCAATGCCATAGGGAAAATTAAACTGGCCTTCGGTGACGCCCCGATTGCCCCAGGCACAGATAAATGTGCCGTTCCCATCGAATTTCTGAATGCGGTGGTTATTGCTGTCGACTACGTAGACATTGCCGAGGGCATCGCACGCGACACCCCACGGCGACTTGAACTGTCCAGGGGCAGAGCCTTCCTTCCCCCATTTGGTGAGGAAGCTGCCGCGCGCATCGAATTTTTGAATGCGATGGTTGCCTTCATCGGCCACGTAGACGTTCCCGACAAAATCGATCGCGATCCCGCGCGGAAAGAAAAAGGCGCCATCGTAACTGCCATCGCGGCCCCACTTCATGACCGGCGTGCCGTCAGGCTGGTATTTTTGGATGCGGGCATTGCTGGTGTCGGAAATATAGACATTCCCTTGCTGATCGGTGGTGAGCCCCCACGGCACATCGAATTTCCCCATTTCGGCGCCGCGCCAAGCGAACCCGAACTTCCCCCACGCATGCATGCAATTGCCTTCACTATCGAATCGCTGAACCCGATTATTGCCGCTGTCGGCAATATACACATCGCCTTCCGGGCCAGTGGCCAGGCCCCGGGGATAATAAAACAGGCCCTCTTGCGCGCTCGGCTCACCGCCCCATCGAGCGAGAAACTTTCCATCCTTATCGAACTTCTGCACGGAATGATTATCCGTATCGGAGACGTAAATGTTGCCGTCTTTATCGAGCGCGATGCCCGTGGGCGCCTTAAGTTCACCGTCATCGACGCCTTCCTGACCGATCGTCATCGCCAAGAGGTACGGCGATGGGATGGCGAGGACCTCGGCAGATTCAGGGCTTTCCCCTTTCTCGGTCACGACGGTCACGACATAGTGATAGCAGGTGCCGTTGGCGAGATCTTCATGGACAAAGGGAGAGGCGGCGCCCTCGATGAGATTTCCCTTCTCCTTCTTGACGCCCTTGACGGGGTTAAAATCATCCGGGCCGGCGATGGGCCGGGTGAGGTCTGAAAACTTGATTTGAACGCCTTTAGTGGTCAAAAAATAGATGTTATAGTACAGCGCGTCGGGAACGGGATCCCAGGTGAGGAAATTGCGGCCATTCCCGGGTTTCGCAATGACATTGGTTGGAGAGGGAGGCAGTTCTTCTTCAGCCACCGACTCTCCAGCACCCCATTCGTCTGGATTACCCTGTGCATACAGCCGCTGTCTCACCTGCGCCGCATTGTCTTCCCAGCACTTTTTCATGTTGCCCTCTTCACACCGGGGATTAAAAAGGTAAACGCTTTGCTGTTCAATTAGTTAGGTCGTGCAGTCTAACAAACGGCTGAGAAGCCAGTCAAGGCAGTGTGGAGGGAGCTGGCATTAATCGCTATTCGTTAATCGAAAGAAAGAGTTCTAGCATCTGGCATTTAACGAATAACAATTAACGATTAACATCTCCTCAGCGTTTTACGAATACCGGCAACGAATAACGATCAACGGTTTTACCAAGGTACCATGTCGAAACCCCGCTTGTATGTGACACGCCTCCTGCCCGATCCGGTCATGATCGCGCTGACCGAACGCTTTCACCTGACTCAACCTCCCGAGACTGCCCCACCGAACCGAGATACAGTATTAGACGGTATCAGAGAAGCCGATGCGCTCATCTGCACCTTAGCCGAACAGGTCGATGCGTTGATGCTGGAGAAAGCCCCTCATCTCCGCATCATTGCGAACTATGCCGTCGGCTATAACAATATCGACCTTGATGCGGCGCGGGCGCACAATATTATTGTCACCAATACGCCGGATATTCTTACGGAGGCCACCGCGGATCTCACGTGGGCGTTGCTCCTGGCCACTGCGCGTCGAGTCCCTGGGGGGCATGCGCTTGTGCAACAAGGCGCATGGACGGGATGGGAACCGCGGCAATTGCTTGGCGCCGACGTGTTCGGCCACACGCTCGGCATCATCGGCATGGGGCGCATCGGCCAGGCGGTGGCCCGGCGGGCAGCCGGATTCAAGATGCCCGTGCTCTATCACAATCGTACGCCGAAAGACATCCCGGACCAGTCTGCATGGAAGAGCATGGCATTGGATGACGTCCTGACCCAAGCGGACTTTCTCACGCTTCATGTGCCGCTGAGGCCGGACACGCGCCATCTCATTGGACCGCGAGAACTCCAACTCATGCGGCCGGCAGCCTATCTCATCAACGTTGCACGCGGCCCGGTCGTCGATGAGGCGGCTCTTGTGGAAGCCTTGCGAGAAGGACGATTGGCTGGGGCCGGCTTAGACGTCTACGAACATGAGCCGGCGATTCATCCCGGGCTCTTGGCGCTGGACAATGTCGTGACCCTGCCGCACCTCGGCTCTGCAACGCATACGACACGGATTCGAATGGGGCTAGTATGTTTGGAGAATATCTTGGCGGTAATGGAGGGCAGACCGGCGCCTAATCGCGTGGCCTAAGAAAGTGCTGAGTATAAAAAGATCGTGCTGAGGAGTGAGGACGAGCTCAGAACTCTATTTTTTACTCAGCACTCAACACTGCTTCACGCTCGCCCGAGTTTCAGATCCTCGGCGACCTCGTGGATGAGCGCCGTTTCAATCTTATCCTGTTTCCTGAGATAGCCCTCGAGGAGGGCGTTGTCGCAGATGGTATTGATGAGACGAGGGATGCCTTTGGAGTAATGACAGATAAGAGAAAATGTCTCGGGTTTAAAAATAACCCTTTGTCCTCCGGCGATCCGGAGTCGATAGTTGACGTACGCCTCGGTCCCGGGGGAATTGAGCGCCGTCAATTCATAGCGCATCGCGACCCGCTGATGCAGCGGCTTATCCAAGGCCAGCACCTGGTCGAGTTCGGGCAATCCGAACAGAACAAAGGTCACCAACTTACGGCCATTGTTTTCGATATTCAAGAGGCCCCGGAAATCTTCCATCAGCTCCTGACTGCGCAGCATCTGCGCCTCGTCGATCAGGACGATGGCTTTCTTGCCGGACTCGGCGACCTCCTCCAACCGCTTCGAGAGCTGCGTCAATAGATCGGTTTTGCTTTCGTGTGGCGTCGCAATCTCCATCTGCAGGGCAATCTTGCGCAGCATCCATTCGGAGGTGACGGCCGCATGCAGCACGATCAGCAGCGCGGCTTCATACTCTCCCGTTTCCAATTCTTCCAGGAATCGGCTTGCGAGCGTCGTCTTCCCCGTTCCAATATCACCGATCACCAGGGCCAGTCCTTTCATATTCTCCGCCGCATACTTCAGCCGCGTAAACGCTTCGGCATGCTGTTGAGATTTAAAAAAGAACCGATTATCGATCGTGATGGAGAAGGGGTTTTCTTTGAGTTGGAAAAATTCGAGAAGGCTCATAGCAGGACGGTGAACAAGGTGGCCTGTCTCATCGGCATAGTCATAGGCCGAGCGCTCACGAGAGATCCCTTGTGATCTGTGCCTTCATCGAATACTGTTCTGACAAAGCCGCCGTACGTCATAAATAGGAAATGCGCCGCTTCTTGCGTTCGGTGGATGGAGCATTGGCGGCAGCAACGGTCGTAGGCTCACCGGATGGACTCTCTCCTTCAGAGGGGTGAGAGGAGTGCGAGGCTTGAGTACGTTTGAGCCGCTCCAAGCGCATCGGCACATCGAGAAACGCCGGGATCGAAGAAAATATCATGGCGGCTTTGTCGAGCAATCCATCCGACTCATATAGCATGCCCAACTCATAGCGAATGGGGACAGCTTTCGCTTCGTCACACCGAGCATCGGCTAGCGCCTGCTCTAAACATTCCATGGCCAGCTCCGCAAGACCTTTCTCTTTCAGACTCTCCGCCAGCAGCGCCGAGGCGTCGAGAAAGCAGTCCTTGCCGTTGATCGCCACACGAAACTCCTCGACCGCCTCGTCGAGCATTCCCATATTTTTGTACGCCATGCCGAGTTCGTAATGGACTCTGTATTCGTGTTCCGTGACCTGAGGCGGCGCCTGACTGAGCGGCTCGTGATCGGGAATACTCGTCCCTTCGTACATCGGCGGTGCGGGGGCGGCTTCGGCTATCTGTGCCGGACCTTCTTCGGGCGCCATGGCAGGTTCAGCAAGTGCTGGAGGCAACGCCTCGCCAACCAAACGCAATGCCTCGGAGTTGGCCTCCCCCGGCTCTTTTGCTACGGCAGCGATTTCTTCCTTTTCGATGAGCGGTGCCGCTTCTGAAAGCGGCGGCAGAACCGATGCCGGAATGGAAACATCTGCTTGCTCTCCTGCCAGCCTGAACGTACTCGGCTCTGGTGCAGACGGCGCAATCATTGGCGGAATATTCTCCGATAACAGAGCCTCCACCGGTTGGATATGAGCCATCGGCTGCTCGGTGACTGGGCCGGATATTTCGGGGAGAATGTCCGATCTTTTTACCCCACGCGGAGAGGCTAGTGCGGCGGCGAGGTCGGCAATGATGGGACTAGCCGGATCCAACGTCCTGATCTTTCCCATGAGCTCGGCCGGACGATCAGGCGCTTCCGGGTCGGGCTGCTCCAGCAGGACAGACATGGCTTTTCCATATTGAATGGCAGCGGGCGAATGCTCTCCTTTGTGCTCATATAAGCTGCCCAGCAGTTCGAGCAACGAGACGCACTTTTGATCGACCTTGAGATATTCCAAAATCATGGACTCAGCCAGGCCATAGTCTTCGGCGCGAATGGCGGCTTCGGACAAGAACTGAATTTCGCTTAACGCGACCGCCAATTCTCCGCGCTTCACGTGCAGCATGGCCAGGAGTCGGCAGACTTCCGGATCGCCGGGCTGTGCGCTTAAGAGGTCGGAGAGCACCGTTTCGGCTTGCTCGAATTCACCGGCCTCCATTTGCCGCTGCGCTTGCTCAAGCGGACTTTCCGATCCGCCGACCCGGCGTGAAAGTTCAGGTTGAATCTCCTGCAGCGCTGTTTTGGGATCTTTCAGCAACCGTTCCGCCTTGGCATTGCCTGGATCGATCTTGAGGATGGTCTTATAGGCTTTGATGGCTTGCTCAAGCTGATCCTGCGCGACGCATTCCTTCCCCAAGTGAAAATAGGCTTTGACCGCATCGTCACGAAAATTTTCCTGCAGACACAATTCGGCCAGTCGCTGCCGGGCGTTCAGATTGGTCGGATCCAGATCGACGATCTTCCGATAGACGGCTAACGCCTCTCGTGTGCGACCGTCTTTCAAATAGAGCTTACTGAGAGTGAGATAGTCGGAGACCGCGTTGTTGACCAACCCTCGCTCGGCATTCAGATCGCCGAGCTGCTGGTAGACGCTATAGCGGGTAGGGTCGAGCTTGAGGATTTTTTTGTAGACCGCAATGGCTTTCAGCGCGGAACCGGCCGCATGGAACGCCGTGCCGGCCAACAGATAAGCTTCGATCGCTTCTGCAGTCGCATTCCGCTTGATGTAGAGGTCGCCGATGTTGTTATGGATCGTTCCATCATTGGGCGACTCGGCAAGAAGTTTCCTCCATTCGGCAATCGCTTTATCGAACTGGCCCTTGGCGGCCAATTGATTGGCGGTCTGTAAGACCTTGCCTTTATCCGCCTCCAAGAATCTCCTCCACAGCTCACGCAAAACTATCAATACTCTGCAAAGCTGTCAAGGATTTATGGAATAGTTTCGAAAAGGATGAGGGCGAATCTGAGGATGAATCACGAAGAACGGGTCCGCCTGCGACGAGGCGGACCCAGTATGAATCGGCCGAAGATTACGCCCCGCTGACCGACAGTTTCATCACGTTGGAGGCTTGCGGCCCTTTGGCTCCCTGGACAATGTCAAATTCGACGTTCTCGCCTTCTTTCAGTGATTTAAAGCCGTCTCCTTGTAATGCGGAGTAGTGAACAAAGACGTCCTCCCCACTATCGAGTCGAATAAACCCAAATCCTTTCCGATCGTTGAACCACTTCACCGTGCCCTTACTCTTCACAACTTCCTCCTTTCCTGATCGCCCGGCCGCAGCCGGGCCATGACTACTGGTGCCGGAACAAAAACGCCACAAGAAAGCCGGCTCGCTTCTTGTGGCTACAACAAAGCAATAAGAGTACGTTGCATACGGGAAACCTTATAAAAACGGAGGAATCTCTAGCATTTATCACGTACACTGTCAAGCAGTAGTTTGTTATCCATCCATCAAAAGCGATTCGCCATGCGTAAATCGTCAAATTTACACTGCACAATCAATTCGCTATAGTGCACCGCAGAACATCCTTCCCGGGATCTCCATTTGAATAAAATTCTCGATCGCTACGTCTTTACCGAACTGCTGCCGCCATTCTTCATCAGCGTCGGAGCCCTGTGCTTTGTGATGCTGACCAAGGAACTGCTTCGACTCGTTGAACTGTTCGTGTCGAAGGGAATCGGTCTCACGGCGGTCATCAAAGTTTTCCTTCACCTGCTGCCGTCCTTTTTAGTGCTGACCCTTCCTATTGCCGGCATCATTGCCTCGATCACGGCGTTTGGACGGCTTTCGTACGATAAGGAGCTCGTCGCGATGCGGGCGGCCGGGCTGAGTCTGCTGCGGCTGTCTTGGCCGGTATTCGTCTTTTCGTGTCTGGTGTTTGGGCTCACCTTAGTCCTCTCTCAATGGGGCCAGCCATGGACGAGCGTGTCATTAAAGAAATTGGCGCTCAACCTGCTTCGCGATCAGTTGACCTTGGCCTTGGACAAAGGTGTCTTCAACGAACCGCTCCCTCACATGGTGATTTATGTGTCCGATAGCCGCCGGAGTCAGGGGGGAAATATTTTTATTTCAGATGAACGCAATCCCGCCGACGCGCGAATCATCGTCGCCAGCGAGTACAGCCTGTTGAACGATCCCGGCAGCAATCATGTCGGTATCCGGCTGCTCAACGGCACGATCCATAGCCGGCCGCATGATTTCGATCAATATGAACATATCTCCTTCTCACATTACGACCTCAAGCTTGCCCTCGACCCCAATCTCTATGCTCCGGCCGACGAGCGACCGTCGCGGGCGGCCATTATCGAGCAACTGAATCGTTCAGAATGGCGAGATACGGGCGCCCTGCGCCGGCTGATGGAGTCGTATAAAGATCTGGCCTTTCCCACCGCCGCCTTGATTTTCGGCATGCTCGGCATCCCCGTCGGCATTGTCTCGAAGCGCTCCGGACGCATCGGTGGCTTTACGGCCGGCGTGATGATCATCATCCTGTACTATGTGCTGAACGTGCTTTGCGAGTTCTTCGTGACGACGTTGTGGCTGCCGCCTTTTGCAGGAGCCTGGCTGCCCAATGCCGTATTCCTCGGCACGGGGCTCGTGCTGTTCTATCGTGTCAGCCGCCGGTAGCTCATGACGACCATTCTCTTCCGCTACATGATCCGCGAGTATATAAAAATCTTCTTCATGTGCTTTGCCGGCCTCATGACGATTTACCTGGTGGTGGATTTTTTTGAAAAGGTGCGCCGGTTCATTCGTTTTGACGCCAACGCCATGCATATTGTGTCGTTTTTTCTCCTGCGGATGCCGGCCATCGCGTTCCAGATCGCCCCTCTGGCCGTTTTGATGGCCACACTACTGACGCTCGGCATGCTGTCCCGTAATCATGAAATCACGGCGATGCGGAGTTGTGGAATCAGCCTCTATCGAACGGCGCTGCCGTTTTTCGTCTGCGCCAGCCTCATTGCGTTGACCTTGTTCGGTCTCAGCGCCGTGATCGTTCCGGTGACGAACGCCAAAGCCGAGTATGTCAAGTCGACGCTGATTGAGAAGAAGAATCCCATGGCGATCCTCAAAACGTTGCGTCCCTGGATGCAACTCGAAAACCAGACACTGCTCAACATCGACGGCATGGAATCCGACGGCCTGACGCTGCACGGGCTGTGGCTGTACCGGCTGGGACCCAATTTCCAGTTGATGGAGATTACGGAGGCGAAGGAAGCGCGCTACACGCCCCAGGGATGGGTCATGCAGGAGGGACTCAGCCGAACCTTGCTTCCCAATGGAGCGGTGAGCACAGCCGCCTTTGAGACTAGGCCGCTTGCCCTGTCCCATACCCCGGAAGATTTTCGCACGGGACTCTCGGTGGAGTCGGAGGAATTGACCTTGGCCGAGCTCGGCGCGCGGATCAATCGCCTCAAGCGGGACGGGTATAATGTCTCCCGGCTGCTCACGGAATACCACGGCCGTATCGCCTTTCCCTTCGTCAGCGTTGTCATGGCGATCGTCGGAATCGCGCTCAGCCTCAAACGAACCGGTGTACGCGGTGGAGGCATGGCCATCGGTATCGGACAGGCGCTCGTCATCGGATTTCTCTACTGGGCCGCCTATTCCGTGGCGATTGCGCTCGGCCGCAGCGGGGTGATGGCCCCGATTCTTGCCGGATGGATGACCAATCTGCTGTTTCTCTCCTACGGGTGGTATCTGTATCTGAAGGTGAGCCATTGAAGAACGTTCGGGGTTCGAAGTTCTAAGTTGAAGATACCGGCATGTCAGTTGACTGAGCCTAAGCCGTAGAGTACAAAGAAGCGGAAGCTATGTCTGCACGCGTGGTCATCACAGGATTAGGGGTCGTCTCGCCGATCGGGATCGGCATTGCGGAATTCTGGAAGGCGGCGCTGGAGGGTCGTTCCGGCATTTCCGCCATTACGTCGTTTGCCGACTTTCCCCTCGAAACCTATCGGTCCCGGGTTGCCGGGCAGGTGCTCAACTTTAATCCCGCGCAATTCTTGGATGCGAGCCGGGCGGAGCGTGTAGATCGCTACGCGCAATTTGCCCTCGTGGCCTCCACAGAGGCCGTCACCGATGCCGGCTTGCGGATGGATCGGGAACATCCGCATCGCGTCGCAGTCATCGTCGGCGCCGGCATGGGCGGGATGGTCATGGGCGAACGTGAAATCACACAGCTCTATCAGAACCGGCGGCCGCACCGCGTCCATCCGAATTTCATTCCGACGATTACCTTAAATTCGGCATCCGGCATTGTCGCGATGGCCCATGGCGCGAAAGGGCCTAATCTCACGATTTCTACAGCCTGCTCATCGAGTGCGCATGCCATCGGGCAAGGGCTGCAGTGTATTCAAACCGGCCAGGCTGACGCCGTCATCGTGGTCGGCGCCGATGCGAGCATTACGCCGCTCGTATTTGCGGGGTTCTGCTCCTTGCGTGCGCTGTCCACGACGTACAACGACGCCCCTGAACGAGCCTCCCGCCCCTTCGATCAAGGCCGCGACGGGTTTGTCATGGGGGAAGGAGCCGGCTCGCTGATTCTCGAATCTCTGGCTCACGCGAAAAAACGAAAAGCCCGCATCTATGCTGAAGTCGCCGGGTACGCAGCCACGAGCGAAGCCTATCATATGGTCATCCCCCGTGAAGACGGTGCCGAAGTCGCCACCACCATACGACTGGCGATGGACAATGCCGGCATCATCCCCTCTCAAGTCGACTACATTAATGCGCATGCCACCTCGACACCGATCGGCGATGCCGTCGAAGCCAAAGCGATCAAGCAGGTGTTCAAGTCACGGGCCGACCGAATTGCCATCAATGCGACCAAATCCATGGTGGGCCACACATTGGGAGCGGCCGGCGCGATTGCCGGGGCGGTGTGCGCGTTGAGCATTCAATCCGGACAAATCCATCCAACGCTGAACTACGAAGATCCGGATCCGGCGTGTGCCTTGGCGGGCCTTAATCGGCAAAGCCAGCGCCGTTCCATTAAAGTCGCCCTCTTGAATGCCTTCGGCTTCGGCAGCAATAATGCCGCCGTGGTGTTCAAGCGATTTGCATAACCATTCTCCATGATGATCGGTTAAAGGTATTCCTATGGCTGTTGCATCGGTTGCTGAACGCATTCAAATTTCGCTGGCTGATTATCTGAAGCGAGACCGGCGAACCATTACACCGGCTTACTCCTTGCGCGATGATCTCGGACTGGATTCCATGGCGACGATTGAACTGCTCTTCCGCATCGAAGAAGCCTTTGAAATTCAAATCCCGGATGAAGACCTGCACAAGCTCGCAACGGTGGGTGATGTCATCGCTTATGTCGAAGGAAAAGTTACCCCTGCCCCTCAGACATCTGCCAAACCGGCCGCTCGGACGGCCTCGACCAAGAAGAAGTCGACATCCGGCAAAAAGGCCAAATAATCGAACATGGCGGTTCCCTTGACATCCCGGCCCATTCAATTGGACGAGATCAGTCGCGCCATCGGGGGAAGTGTGGTCGGCTCGTCGGATGCGACCGTGTGGGGTGTCTCAAGCTTAGCGGAAGCCGGTCCGACCGACTTAGGCTATGTGGCGTCGGACCGGTTTATTAAAGCGGCGATGGAATCTCAAGCAGCCGCCTTCATTGTGAGCCGAGAGATTCCAGATCTCGCCCGTCCGCAAATCCTGGTGAAGAATCCGGCCTACGCGTTCGCCCGCATTGCCGAGATGTTTTTCGTTGCGCCCTCTCAATCGCGCGGCATCTCCGAACCGATTGCCCGCGGGGAAGGGGTTGAGATCGGCGATCAGGCCTCCATCTGGCCGTTCGTCACACTCGGCGATCGAGCCCGCATCGGAGCTCGTGTGACGCTCTACCCGGGTGTGTTCATCGGCGATGATGCCGTGATCGGCGACGACAGCGTACTCTATCCCAACGTCACCGTGAGGGAAGGCTGCCGGATCGGCTCCCGCGTCATCATCCATAGCGGAACCGTCATCGGGAGTGACGGCTTTGGGTACGTCCAGCATGAAGGACGCCATCAGAAAATCCCCCAGCTTGGGATTGCCTGCCTCGAAGACGATGTGGAGCTAGGCGCGAATGTCACGGTCGATCGTGCGACGTTCGGTCAAACCGTCATCAAGCGCGGCACGAAAGTCGATAATCTCGTTCAAGTGGCGCACAATGTCACCATCGGCGAGCATAGCATTCTGGTTGCCCAGGTCGGCATCGCGGGAAGCACTCGGCTAGGACACCACGTCATTGTGGGCGGACAAGCGGGACTTGCCGATCATCTGGAAATCGGCGACCAAGTCATGATCGCGGCACGATCGGGAGTGAACCGCAGCTTGACCGGCAATCAAATTGTGTCGGGCGCGCCCGTCATGCCGCATGAGGTGGCGATGAAAGCCATGGCGGTGATTCCCCGGCTTCCTGAACTTCGCCGGCAACTGCGAGAGCTTGAACAACGAGTTCAAGCTCTCGAAGGAAAAAGTACAAAGGGAAAAGTAAAAAAGAAGAAATAAGACCCGGAACTTTTGCTTTTTATTTTTTTCCTTTTACGTCCACCAGCACTCCACGCCAACAATAGACTTTCGCCCAGAAAAATCCTACCCAAGGCAATAAGAACGCCGCTACATAATAGGTCT
>DATEPO010000382.1:0-8052 GCA_035273145.1 Nitrospiraceae bacterium | reverse complement strand
GCGGCGCTTCGGAGTCGAGCGGTTCCGCCTCGCACGTCGCTGTTTCTTGCTTCATCCAGTCGTCCCAGTCCACTTCCTTTGGGGCGGAAAGTGCGATGCCTGGCTTTTCGCGGCGAACGACGACCACGGTTCCGACCGTCGGGCAGTAGGCGACCGCCTGATCCACCACGCTCTTCAGATTGAGGCTTTTCCCGCGGTCGTATCCGACATCGGCGGTAACGACGACTCGAGCCTCGGCATCTTGAATTCGGCTGGCCAACGCCGGCGCGCTGAATCCGGAGTAGACGACGCTATGGATCACTCCGATGCGCGCGCAGGCCAGCATGGCAACGATCTGTTCAGGAATCTTCGGCAAATAAATGGTGACACGATCACCCTTGCGCAGTCCCAATCCTTTCAAGGCGTTCGCACATCGATTGACCTGGCGATGGAGTTCTCCATAGGTGAAGATTCGCTCTTCTCCCTGCTCACCCACCCACAAGACCGCGACTTTGTTGCGTCGCCATGTTTTGACGTGGCGATCCAGGCAATTGTACGAGATATTGCATGTGCCGCCGACGAACCACTTGGCCCAGGGATACGTCCAATCCAGGACTTTACTCCACGGCGTAAACCAGTCGAGCTCCTTGGCCACTCCGTTCCAAAAGGCCTCCGGGTCAGCGATCGAGCGAGCATAGTCGGTCTTGTAATCCTTGATATAGGCATGGGACGTCGTGTCCTGAGTCGGATGTACCAATCGGTCGGCGCGCTGCAGGCTCTTCAGTTTCTCATCCATGCTCATAACTCGCTCCTCAAGATTATGACGGTGACACCATGAAGTAGGGCGCCCAATTATGATTCACACCCTGAAGCGGTTCAAGCCCTTCAGTCCGATTCCTTGACAGTGTGCGGAACGCAAGGGTAGCATCCAGCCATGAGCCTCCAAACGGTGAAACGGATGATCATGCGCCGACTGAGCCTCGCGGGAGGAGCCTTGTTCATGCTGTTCGCCATAGTCCCGGAGGCCCAGAGCCAATTAGGGAAGCCGGAAGTCCTTTACTACAAGTCGTGGGCGGTCGTGATTGGAATTGATGACTATGTCGTCGCGCCCAAACTGCCCACTGCCGTGACTGATGCCAAAGCGGTGGCTGAATCGTTTCGACGTCTCGGATTTGATGAAGTCGTCGAGATCTATAATAAGGATGCCAGCTTAAAACGGTTGAATACTTTATTGAATGATATTCTGCCGCGGAAGGTGGGACGGCAAGATCGATTGGTCCTCTACTTTGCAGGACACGCCGGGCTCACGCAAGACATGAACGGCAAAGATCTGGGCTATCTTGTTCCATGGGATGCGCAAGTCGGCAATGCAGCAAAATCTATTACGTTAGACGAGCTCAAAGAATTTGCGCGCCGAGTCATGTCGCGACACGTCTTGTTCCTGTTGGACGCGGCCGTGGCCGGTTGGGACGTCACGCCTCCCCAGCAGCTCTCCCTTGAAGGCCGGTCCGCCCCCGAGATGGAGACGGAAAAACGGGCGATTCAAGTGCTGACCGCTGCAAGTAAAGGAGAGGCCGTGATCCGCACGGAATCGCCGGACGCCTTTGTCCAAGCGATTGTCACCGGCTTACAGGGCGCCGCCGATATGGATAAAAACGGATGGCTTTTAGCGACTGAACTGGCCGCCTATGTCACCCAACAGGTCGAACGACAATCCGGCGGCGTCCAACACCCTCAATTCGCCCGATTGCATGGAGAAGGCGATACGATTCTGATTGAGGGTCAGAAGGCGGCGTTCAAAAGTGGAGGCCAAAAAACCGAGGCCGAAAAAATCGCGGCGGCCAAAGAAGAATATGAGCAGGCGTTTGCAATTCTCCAGCAACAGCGATCGGCCCAAGATGCGTTGGCACGGTTGAATAAAGCCATAGAATATTATCCGGAATATGGCGATGCGTATGTGTTAAAGAGCTATGTCTATCTCGAACATGTGCCGAATGTCCAGGAAGCCTTATCGGCGGCTCGATCGGCCGTAAAATATGCTCCCAATAATCCGGACTCCTCGTACACGTTAGGGCTCGTACTTCAACGCGGCGGGCAGTTTCCTGAAGCCGAGCAGGCCATGCGACAGGCGTTGATCGTGAACCCGAATTATTCCGATGTCTATCTGTCCCTCGGCGATCTCTACGCCGAGGACCTCAAAGACAAAGCGAAAGCGGTAGAGGCGTACAAGCGCCATCTCGAAACGGGAGGAGTCGAAGGCCGGGCGAGGGCCTACCTCGAGCAGAACGGCGCCATCGCGCCGGCGGCGAAGCAATAAAAACATTCGACAAAACGTTCGAGGTTCGACCTGCACTCAGGATTTTCGCGAACCTCGAACTTCGAACCTTCCCCCACTCCGAGCGCTTTAGTCCTTCGCTCCGCCCTTCAAGTACCCTAGCCCGATTTTGAGCGCACGCCGCGTAATCTCCGCCCAACGGACCTCAGGATATTCGGCTAATACAGCCGCCGCCTTCGGATCTTGAATCTCCAATTCCGTGACCTTGATAATGCCGTCCTGAATACTAATCTGTGCCACCGTTGTCCTCTTTTCTGAGAAAGTTTCTGGATGCACCGAAAAACTGTGAACGAACCATCCGGCCGCGTTGACAGTGATAGGGGTGAATGCTAGCATAAATCTCGGTTCGCTTTAAGGTCCATCTCGTAGGCGCGTGCGGAATCTCGATTATTCGCTGACCGTCAATTGCCGACTGACACAAGGAGGATTCCCATGATCACTAAGACACGATTCTTCCGTTTGATTGGCGGCGGAATGCTGGCCGTCATGCTCGTCGCGTTGGCCGCATGCGGTGGCCCGCCGAAATGGGTGAAGCAGGGATCGAGTTTCAACGATAAGGCGTTCTATGGTGTCGGGTCGGTCACTGGTGTCAGGAATGAGCCGCTGGCATGGGAAGCCGCTCAGAATCGCGCGCGCGCCGAAGTCGCTCGAAACTTTGAAACCTACACGGCTTATCTGATGCGTGACTATGCCGCGTCCACGACCGCCGGCGATTTCACGAAAAATACCGAAGAGCAAAATATAGAGCGGGCGATTAAGACTTTCAGCGCGGTCACGCTCAGCGGCGTGCGGCAAGAAGATCGCTACAAAGATGAGAAGAGCGGCACGTATTATGTGCTCGCAAAGCTGAATCTGAATGATGTGAAAGAACAGTTGGCCCAGGCCAAGGAACTTAACGGCCAGGTGCGTGACTTTGTGCGCAAGAATGCCGATCGTGCATTTGAGCGCCTGGAAAAGGAAGAAGATAAGAAGGCGGCAAAATAGTCTTTCCGGCATGTTCATGACATCGGCATCCACATCGAGATAGTTTGATTGAGATGAAGGAGAGAGCAATGGCGCATTCGGATCGTTCAGCTGCCGGTCGGCAGCTTCTGTCCTCCGCGGTGATCGCCCTCGCGATTGTCCCGCTCGTGATGGTGGGATGTGCCAAGGAGACGAGGGTGACCCGTGTGGATACCGGTCTCGTGACAGACTTAAGCGGACGCTGGAACGATACCGATTCTCAGCAAGTCGCCGAAACGATGGTGAAGGAGGCGCTCGGTTATCCCTGGTTGGACAACTACGTCAAGTCCAAGGGACATCAGCCTGTCGTGGTAGTGGGAACCGTTTTGAACCGCAGCCACGAGCATATCGATACACAAACCTTCATTACCGATCTTGAGCGTGAATTGACCAACTCGCAAAAAGTTACGTTCGTCGCGGGCAAGGGAGAACGTGATGAGCTGCGCGAAGAACGGCGCGAGCAAGCCGTGCATGCCCGAGAAGACACACAACGGGCGGCTGGAAAAGAAGTCGGCGCGGACTATATGATGAAGGGAAACATTTCCACGATCCTCGATGAGGCGGACGGAACCAAGGCCATTTTCTATCAGGTGGACTTGGAACTGATCGATCTAGAGAGCAATGTAAAAACCTGGTACGGGCAAAAGAAGATTAAGAAAGTGGTTGAACGTAAACGCATGCTGTTCTAACCGTGCTCTGTTGAATCCTTCCTTTTTAAGGGCGAGTCGCTGCCTGAGCGGCGCGCGTATCCGCAGTGTTCACCGATCCGCTTGCCATTGTGTCCTTGTGTGCCTCATCGGGCTCTATGTGGCCGGGTGCGCGCATCCTTCCACTCGGTATGCTTTAGTAGAGGATAGTTTACGGGCCGGTGATCCCTTGCGTGCCGTGCAAATCATCGAACAATCGGAACGGGAATATGGATCTGAAAGCCGGGTCCTCTATGAGATGGATCGAGGCATGACGCTGCATGTGGCCGGACGATATCAGGAGAGTAATACGATATTGGATCAGGCCGAGGATGAAGTCGAGCGGCTCTACACCCGCCGGGCGACGACCGAAACGAAAGCGTTTCTGACGAATGATTCGAAATTGCCCTTTGAGGGAGATCCATACGAGCAGACCATGATCAACGTGGTCAAGGCGCTCAATTATGCCGCGATGGGCAATTGGACCGAAGCGCTGGTGGAAGCGCGGAAGATCGATCACCGGCTGAACGTGTTAACGGACCGGACGGGCCCGAAAGAAGGGTATCGGGACGATGCCTTTGCTCGTTACCTCACGGGGTTGCTGTACGAAATAGCCGGTGATCTCAACAACGCATTTATCGCGTATCGTAAGGCTTATGAGCTTTATGGTGTCCAATCGTGGGCCCACGTCCCGCTTCCCCCGATGCTGCGCGCCGACTTGCTGCGCATGACTGCGGCACTCCACATGACGCAGGAGCATGCGGAATATACGCGAGCGTTTCCTGATGTTGTCTGGCGACCCTATGAGGAAACCAAAGAACTTGGGCAGATCGTGCTCGTGAGCCATGATGGGCGGTCGCCCCGAAAAGAAGATCGGATGATCGATGTGCCGGTCAGCCTGGATGCCTTGAATCTGGTCCTGATTTCAAACGCGTTAGGGCATTCTCAACGGGGAACGAGTCCGGGACGGCAGGCGACCGACAGCGTCTTGTATGGTCTCAACGGCCATGTGGTACGCGTCGCCATTCCGACGCTGGTGCCTCAAAAATCACCGATCGCCTATGGCGACGTGACGCTTACAGGGCCGGCCGGCTCATTTCAGGCTCATACCGAGTTGATGCAGAATTTTACGGCCGTGGCGGAACGATCGCTGTCCGACCGTCTTGCCGGCATCTCGGTCAAAGCTGTAGCTCGGGCGGTCGTCAAATATAGCATGGCCGAAGGGGTCGGACGAGGCGCACAGGCTGCGGGGGGAAAAGATACGGGTCCGCTGATTGGATTGATCGTAGGCAGTCTGGCAAAGGCCTGGGCCGTGGCTTCGGAAGAGGCGGATAAGCGCACTTGGCGAACCTTGCCGGACGAGATTCAAATCGCCAGATTGTGGGTGCCTCCAGGTGAGTATGAGCTCAGGACACGGTATATCGGCCGGGACGCCGCTCACATTGGGCGCGATATCGTCAAGATCGTGACCATTCGCGGTGGTCAAACCAAATTGTTCAGCGAACGAGTGCTGCCGTGATCCGGCGAACGCGGAGGACGATCATGTTGGCAAAGTTTATCTCAGTCACCGTGCTCATCGGCCTGCTCATGGCGGTGTCTCATGGGTGCGCATGGACCCGCTCAAAGCCTCCATCATGGATTCAAGGTGCAAGCCCAGAGTATCCTGCCGAACGGTATCTCACCGGGGTCGGACAAGCGGAATCAAATGCCGTCGCGGGGGAACGGGCATACGGCGCCGTTGCCAAAATCTTCAAAGCCGAAATCACGGCTCAGTCGCAGGATTGGGAGTCCTATCTCGTGTTGGAGAAGCGCGGACAGACCAATACCGAGCGGCATCTCACGCTAGATCAAATCACAAAAGTCTCTACGGATAAGGTGATTGAGAATGTGAAACTACTCGATACGTGGACCGATCCCAAAACCGGTCAGCATTATGCGCTGGCCGGAATGGACCGCGCTCAAGCCGGAGCAGCCTTAGTGGAGCGCATGAACGAACTCGATCAGACCGTAGAGACCGAACTGACCGAAGCGCATCAGACGCAGGACAAATTAGCCAAAGTGAGAAACCTGCGGAGAGCCGCAAAAAACCTTGTCCTCAGAGAAGCCTTAAACGCCGATCTTCGGGTGATTCGAGCCAGCGGGCAGGGCAATCCTCCGCCACATCGAGTGGCCGATCTCACGGCGGAATTAGAGCAATTCATGGCTGAACATCTCCTGGTCGCCGTGGAAGTATCTGGCGATCAAGCCGATGTCACCCGTCGGGCCGTCACCGAAGGCTTGCTTCGCGAAGGCCTCCCGGTTATTTCTCAGAATGGCGAAGGCAAATCGCCTGAATTGTTGGTAAAGGGCGAGGTCCAATTATGGGACGTCTCGATCCCGGACCCCCGCTTTCGCTACGCGCGATGGTGCAGCGATTTTGTCATTACTGAATCGGGTACGCAACGGATTGTCGGCGCCGTCTCACTCGGTGGGCGAGAGGGACATCTGACGCCATCCGAAGCTATGTCGCGCGCCGTTCGAGTCATGCAACAAGAACTGACAGCACACCTTGCCAAGACCCTCGCCGGTTATGTGTACGGGGACACCGCGCCGCCAACCGAACTGCCGCCTGCCGCCTGCCCCGGGAAAGCCGTAATTAAGGATCGAGGAAGTTCATAATTGGATGCCAATTACTTGCCTTCTTTGGTTGAAAGCGGCTTGAGGTCTAACCGAAAGTGCATCACTGCACGCCCTGATAGCCATCGCATGCTGGAATACCCGACCGGCAACATATCTCCACAGCACCACACCGCTTAGGGTCTTCACGACTGCACCGTCTTTTACTCGTTGAAACCGCCATGGTGATGTCTACTCGTGGTTTCATTTCAAAGTGCCGGAATTTTTTACACTGCTTTCAATGACAATTCCTTTTACGAATTGGGACGGCGGCCAGGAATACGGTTCACAGTGAGGTGTAGATTGCCAAGTTGATTGCGAGAAGATGTGATTTTTCAGTTGTTTTTATAGCTCGCTATTTATTTTCCGACCCTCCACAACCACGTCCTTCTGCAATCGTTACCTCAAATGGTATCTGTTTGTAGACGTGAAACTGACGTCTATAAACTTTACACGCGACAAAGAACGTTCAACCATGCCTACGTAAAATAGCGCCCTTGCGACGTGGCAATGTACTTGCTTTCTTCGCCCCGCATATGACGGTCGAGAAATTCCACTAATGGCCCACCATGGCGATCGACATGCAGAGGATAGACCGCACGATCATCCACTCAGTAGACGATTGATTTGTTGCTGAATCGCTCGGGAGCGCGTTGATGCCGTTATCGAAACCATCACCCAATGAGGAGGTCTATTGTGAGAAAGTTTGCAACGGTTAAAAAAGCGGTGGCAGTCAGTACGTTGATTGCCGGGATGGCATTGTTTATAGGGCAGGACGCATATGCCGGCGGAAACGTCGTTTTGACCGGACATGACGATGATTTTCACCAAAGTACCGCAGCAGACGCTCAGGCTCTCGGAATGCTGAACTTCGCACGCCAGGGGTCCACGCTCCCTGTGTTGACATTCGATCATGGCACCGAACTGACCTCATTGATGACATCTCTCGGAATTCCTTTTACAAATGTGGATCCCAATGCGGGCGTGCCGGCCGCTTCGCTCTTCAATAACTCAGTGTACAGCGCCATTGCGGTTGCCTCAGATACATCCTGCGGCGGGTGCGATAACGATGCAACGAGCTCGACGAATCTAGCAGGGGCGAGCGCAGCCATTGCGACGTTCTTTAATAACGGTGGCGGTATCGTCGCCTTTGCAGGCGCCAGCAATACAAGCTACTACAACTTCCTTCCCGCCTCGGCGACGAATCCTGGCCTTGTCAGCTGTGATTCATGCTTCACTCAGACTGCGGCGGGAGTCGCTGCCGGAGTGCCCGCAGTGAACGGAGACTTTCCACATAACTTCTTTAATTTCCCTGGTGTAGGTGGAATGAGTCCGTCGTGGGTAGCTTTTGAAACATACACAGGAGATTCTACGCTCGGCTCTCTAACTAACCAA
>DATEPO010000381.1:0-4321 GCA_035273145.1 Nitrospiraceae bacterium | reverse complement strand
TTACGAGCGCGCCCGGCCAACACACGAGCGATGTCCAAGACTAAAATAACCCGGCCTTCCGGATCGATTGTCGCGCCGACAAAACTTGATTCTCTGAAGGGCTTCAGTGTTCCAAGTGCCTTGATGACGATTTCCTGCCGTCCCAATAATTCGTCAACCCCGATCCCCTGCATTCCAGTGGCGGTTCGAATGATGATGATCGGACTGGAAGCCAACTTAGCGGAAGATTCGACGCCTAAGATATGTGAGAGTGGTAGGACGTCAATGGCTTCATCCCCAACATGTAAGACGGGATGCCCGCCAACGTCCTGCACCGACCCGGGCACCGGCATGACCACTTCTCGGATATTCGGCAGCGGCAAGGCATAGCGTTGGTTTCCAGCGCGCACGAGAAGCGCCATTGAAATGAGCAGCGTGAGCGGGAGGCGTAATGTAAACTTCGTCCCAACCCCAAGCTCAGTCTCTACTTCTATTTGGCCATTGATACTCTCAAGGGTGTCCTTCACCACATCCATTCCCACGCCACGGCCTGCCACGTCGCCGACCACGTCGGCGGTGGAAAACCCGGGGAGGAAAATCATTTTAATGGCTTCGGCATCCGACACCGTCGAGACAGATTCCGGTCGGATGAGACCCAACGTCACAGCCTTGGCCTTGATCTTGGCGATATTGATGCCGCCACCGTCATCTTCCACCTCGATGACGACCGCACTGCCGCGATGTGACGCGTTGATGTACACCGTCCCTACGGCGGGCTTCCCCTGAGAGAGACGTACGTCAACCGGTTCAATACCGTGGTAGACCGCATTCCGCACCAAATGGATAAGCGGATCGACTAGCCGTTCAACCACATTGGTATCGACTTCGGTATGCTCGCCAGACGTAACAAGCGCGACCTGCTTACCGGTCAACTTGGCCATTTCTCGGACCGCGCGTTGGAAACGAACGAACGGCGTACCGATCGGCACCATTCGGGCGCGCGCAATTTCGTCTCGCATGCCGAGCGAGAGGCGCTGCAGCAATCCCATATCTTCACGGGCCTTTCGAATAGACCCATTGAGCTGCGCCATCGATTCGCCGACATCGGCCGACAGCTCGGCCAGCCGTCTCGCCAAGATATTGAAATCATCGTACCGGTCGAATTCGAGGGCACCAAAATCGGTCAACCCCGGCAGATCAGCAAGCTGTGGATGGCCTTGGCTGGTCACCGTTCCTTGGCTAGGAGAAGCGCTCGGCAAGGTGAACGCATGCTTTTCTTCAAACGTTCGGACAGCCTCCAGCATGCGGCCTTTAAACATCAACACCTGATCCGACAACTGCTCTAAAGCTGCCAGTCGTTGCTCAAGCCGGCCTCGACTGATTACCAGTTCGCCGACGAGATTGAGCAGACGTTCGAGCCGGTCTCGGCTCACCCGAATCACGGCATTGTCCTTTTCATCGCCAGGTTTCAAGTCACTCTCTTTTCGGACCTCCGATTCCCGACGAGGGTCTACCTCAGCGTCGGCGGTGGGGTCGGCGGCATAAATCGGATTCGGACTCGTCTCATCCAAGGATTCGGGTAATACACTCGAACGAAGCTGCTCCAGCCGACGAATGACATCCGCGAATTCATGTCGCGTGTGTTCGATACTGCGTGAATCACGCCGCATCAACAATTTGACTACATCGACCACACGGAAGATAACGTCCGTCAGTTCCGCCGTCACTTTCGTTCGACCTTCACGGACCGCTCCGACAAAATCCTCCACGTGATGGATAAGATCGCCGATCGATTTGAATCCGACGGTATGTGCCGAGCCTTTTAAGGTATGTGTCGTTCGGAAGAGTTGCTGAAGGATATCGCCATCGTCGGGATACTTCTCAAGTCGAAGTAAGGCCGCTTCAATAGTCTCAAGATACTCTTGCGCTTCCGGCGAGAAGTAGGAGGCCACCTCGGAATCCAAGTTTGGGACGAGATATTCTTCGGAAAGGACCACGGAAGAATCGTCGGCCGGTGCATCGACCGCAAGCGCATCAGCGTTGATAGAAATCGTAGGGAATCGCGCCGTCCAATCCTGATAGCACGCCGGCGCCTCGGTCCCATGCTCCTTAATATGTTGAACTTGCATCCGAATGGTCGCCACGAGGTCTCTGAGCATGGCGACTGTTTCTGGCCAGTGAAGCTGAGCCGTATCGTGTATTTTTTCCACCCGCGTTTCGAGAATGTCCGTCAACCCGGACAATCCTCTATAACCATAGAGCGACGAGGTGCCTTTCAGCGTATGGGCGACGATATACTGCTCGTTGATCGCCTCCGGCGTCGGCATCTCATGATTCGATGGATGGAGCGCTGACCACAGCCGAGTGAGACTATCTTCCGCCTCCGAGAGAAAAATGCTGACCAATCCTTCCCGGTCGAACTCTGTGCTCATCGATTCCTCTTCCTCATCATGCGGCGAGCGGATTCCGCATCCCAATCGTCATACAAGCAAGGCAGATTTACGCGACTTTGAACTGCGACACGGACCCGGCCAACGATTCGGCCAGCTTGGCCATTTCTTCGACGGTGACCCGAGCAGAGTCGGTTGCTTTTTGTGTCGCGACGGCGCCGCCGGTAAAATCCTTGATCGTCGCGCCCACCGTTTCAGTGTTGACCGATTGTTCGGTGGCGGATTTGGAAATGATTTGCGCCAGCTCTGATGATCGTTGAGCGATTTCAGAAATATCTTTGAACACATCACCGGTTCGCAGAGCTGAGGCCGATCCGGCCTCCACCGCCTGCGTTTCTTGTTCCATCGCGACAACGGCATCTTGCGTTTCCTGCTGAATCACCTTGACAAGATCGGCGATTTCACGCGTTGCCTGCGTGGAGTTTTCAGCGAGTTTTCGAACCTGGTCGGCCACAACGGCAAACCGGGCGCCCGCTTCACCGGCGCCTGCCGCTTCGATGGCGGCGTTCAGCGCCAGGAGGTTTGTTTGGGAAGCGATTTCACGGATCGTCGACACGATTTGCGAAATTTCTAAGGAGCGATCGCCCAATCCCTTGACCTGCTTTGACATGCGTTGCACTGCGGCACGGATATTCTGCATGTCCTGCACGGTTTCCTGCACCGCAAGGCGTCCTCGCTCGGTGGCCGTCAACACCTGTTTCGCGCTGTCAGGGGAAGCGCCGGCCGTCTGGGCCACCTGCCGCATCGACATCGCCAGGTTTTCAACGGAGCTGAGCGCGCGCACCGATTCTTCAGCTTGGTGCTTGGCCGTGCCGGACATCTGGCCCGATGTATCCCGCAAATTACCCGCCGATGAGTTCACTCGCTCGGCCGCCTCTTTCACTTGGCGTAACAGTTTTCCGAACCGATCCAACATCAAGTTGAAGGCGTCGGCCAGGTTTCCGAACATGTCCTCCGTGACCGTTCCGCGCTTGGTGAGGTCGCCCTTGCCGACGTCCGACACCAAGGCCAAGAATTGCATCAACTGCCGCTGCATTTGGTCGCGTTCGCCTTCGGTCTGGACCAGCGAGGTAATTCGATCCAGCATCGAATTAAACGCCGTGGCCATCTGGCCCAACTCATCGTGTGTCGTCAATTTCGCTCGTGCCTGCAAATGCCCGGATGCCGCCTGAGTCGCGACGTCGGCAATGTGAATGACACCGTGAGAGAAGTACCGCGCCATCGCGAATCCGATGCCCAACCCAAGGGCCACGGCGACCGCGCCGCCAAGGAGGAGAAGAAGAGTCCCGTTTCTTGCCAGACCTTGCGAGTCATCGTTCAAGTCCTTTGCAATCTCCCGCATCGTCGCAACCTGTTCGCCGTGGCGTCCGATCAGCTTTTCGAAGGTTGGCGTCAGGTTAGTCGTCAACGCCAACACGCCGAGAGCGCGCATTTCTTTCCCCTGCTCCGCCGTCATCTGCCCTGTTTCAAAACTGTCGGTAAACGCGCTTAAAGCTGCCTCTGACTCTTGGAAGTAGGCTGCCAGAGCAGGCTTCAAGAGGCTAAGATCCTTGCTCTCATCACGGCCAGACCGCGAGACGCGCGAGGCCGTAATTTCATAGTCTGCGACATTTTTCAGAATCGCTTGTTTGAGAGGGGCCAGACGAGCCACCTCTTTTTGAAAGTCGTCCTTACGGTTGGTCTTCGCAATGTCCAACAGCAATTCGTGATGCTGCGTCAGACTGGTCCCCATCGACGAGAAGTCCGACAAGGGAATGGTGTAGTCGACATACACCGTTTGAGATTGAGAACTGAGCTGCCGGAGCGTCACGATACCGATGACGGTCATGGTCAAGATGATGACGCTGACAACGCCGAACCCCACCATGAGCTTCGATTGCGTCTTGAGGTCC
>DATEPO010000380.1:0-4321 GCA_035273145.1 Nitrospiraceae bacterium | reverse complement strand
ATCCGACAAGCAGTCCTACGCTCATGCCCTGCCAGGATCTACTTGCCGAGAAGACGTTCAACTATACTCCTAGCTCCATCGACGAAAAGAAATAATTAATTTCGATGCGCGCTGATTCCGCAGAATCGGAGCCGTGAACGGCATTGAATTCGATGTTCGTTCCATGGGCGGCGCGGATTGTGCCGGGAGCGGCCTTCGCCGGATCAGTCGCCCCCATCAATTCGCGATTGCGCTTGACCGCGTCTTTGCCTTCCAGGACCAGCAGGACGACCGGACCGGAAGCCATGAACGTCGTGAGACTGTCAAAGAATGGCCGTTGACGATGGACGGCATAAAACCCTTCCGCGACCGGCTTTGACATCCGCATCATCCGCATAGCTATCGGCTTCAATCCCGCCTTTTCGTACCGGCTGATAATGTCCCCAATCGCATCCTTCTTCACCGCATCAGGCTTGATAATCGCAAGCGTCTGCTCAGTCATAGTCTGCACATCCTCCAAAGTTCAACAAGTCAGTTGGTAAAACGGGATATTATAGTGACAGAGCCGAGGGCGGTTCAAGGGTGCAGAAGCACCAAATAGCAAACCGGCCTCCATCCAAAAACCCGTAGAAGAAATCCCAACCCAGCGCACGGGGTGTCCCATAGCCGAACGGATTGTTCTTCGGTCCTGTTAGGTGAAATTTCCCAAAGAGCCCGCTCTCGTAGCCGTGTTGCTAAAGCACACGCGGAGTGGTGGTCTCAAACGGCGAGACTTGAGAGTTGGCCAGGTCGATGTTCAAAATTGCGCTGAGCACGTTGGTGCGGAGCGGGTAGCGCCCTTCGAAAAAGACCGCACGGCTCGGTGAGCATTCCGGCATCCCAGACATTTCGAAAGCGCACACCGGCTCGCGCAATCGCATCGATATTCGGCGTCTTCGGCGGCGTCACGCCTCCATAGCCGAAGAGCTTCATCTGATCAATGCCGACATCATCCATAATGATGAAGAGTATATTTGGAGGAGAACCGGGTGTGCCCGCTACCGTTCTAGTTGGTTTCGTGGCGGTGCAACCGTAAAGCAACAGCAGGGCGATGACTGCCAGCGCCCAATGGCTCGCCTTGATCTGTTTCGCCAATCGTCGTTTCATGTGAGCACTTGACTCGACAGTGCAATAGTCCATGGCTGCGAGCGATCACGCTGTTGAAGAGGCCGGTGGACAGACGGCGGGGCAGTCGTGTGACTGGTCCATTCCATCCTTTATTCTTCGCCCAACGACGGTTCGCCCGGTGCATCGCAGCGATCATCATATCGTCGAGTGGAGACTGCGTTCGCATGGGCAGAACCACGATTATGAACCAACAGCAGGAACAATAAACTTCAATAGTTCCGTAGAAGAGATAGGTTGACCGCCACAGCTAACGGGTTACCGAAGGAAACTGTAGTCTTTTGAAATGTCTCGGCGAGGCCTTTCGACGTTGACTATTTGCGCCGATACCAGACTAACAAACTGATTTGATGATCACACTGTTTAAGTTCTCAAGGAGTCCGTACTGTAGCGAGGGTATGGCAGGAGGGGCATTCTAACACGGTAGACTGCGTAGCAGTTGTTTTCGCTAAACGGTAACAAGGCCGTCGCTCAAGGCCAGGCGGCACAAGGGCGGCAGTTCTGTCCGGGCAGGGCTACCGCCGCGGTCGCGGACCGCTACGTGCCTCTCTGGTTGAGGAGGATCATTCATTGAAACATTTCTCGGACTTTTCGGGAATCGCATCGGAGGCATAGATGGAGATTGGGCAGGTATCCTCTCCACCTGGACTTCCTCCGTTCGCAGCCGCACCGGCTCGGTCCGCTGCGTCGTAATCCGTCGTTTGGTGACGCGCAGCTCCTCCTTTAGACGCAGGCGTTTTTCTACGACGGGCACTTCCTCCATCACGGGAATAATCATGATGTCCCCTTCATAGCGAACCGAGGCCGGCTCGGAGAGCCATCGATTGACGGGGACGCGTTCAATCTGAATATCCTCCTGTATGGAGGGCTCGTGGACCAACACCTCTCGCTCCTGCACCGTTTTGGTGAGGCGCACCCGCCCTGTCTCAACTTTCTGTTTTTCAACGTGCAGCTCTTCTTGAACAATCGGCACGACCGCTTCTTCGGGCCCCTCGCGGGAAGACGCCTCCTGCTGAGAACTTGTCTGTTTTGGCGCTGTGGTCATTGAGGCGTTCTCCTGTGCAACGGTGTAGAGCCGCGTGCATGAATGTCTGTTAACGCTGTCCTACTAACGTATTGCCGACAGCAGATTCACCGGCACCAGCGAACCACTGATATTCGCGTCGGCATGATGCTAAGAATGTCGGCATCACACTCCTGCGTGGGTTGGCTTAAGTGCACACCTGTCCACACGTGAACGTAGGCGCGAGTATCGACATCGGCCTTCGTCATTCCCACACCGGAAACATATGCCGGGTCCGATATCCGTTATGAGCAAGCAGTTGCTATGGTGGCGTCAGGTTTCCACCGGCATTGAACTATGGCCACTGACGTCGATGTCTAGTGGAAAGATTGTTCGCAGCAATAAAGGCCCAGGGCGGGCGGAAGAGGAGGAGCTATGGGAATGGTGATCATGGGACTCTTTGATGAACAGCAAGAGGCCGTCCGTGCGCAAGGGGCACTTCAGGCGATTGGGATTCCAATGAACCAAATGAGTTTGGTGCACCAGAACGGAGCGGAGACGGTAACGAGTCGCGAAAGCCATGAGGATAATTGGTGGGAGCGCCTCAAGGATATGCTCGGCTTTGGAGTACATCACGAGGATTTGCCTTATTACCATGAGGGGGTGCGGCGCGGTGGGACGCTGCTGACGGTGCAAACCGACGAGAGCCGGGAGAACGAGGTGGCGGGGATTTTTGCCGATCACAATGCCGTCGATATCGATACGCGGGCGAAGGAATGGAGAAGCGCCGGCTGGACTCCGGATGAACAGCTCGCCATTCCGGTCGTGGAGGAGGAACTGAAAATCGGGAAACGGCTCATTCAGCGCGGCGGCGTGCGTGTCTATACCTCCGTGTCGGAAAAGCCGATCGAGGAATCCGTAACACTGCGCGAAGAGCATGTCGAGGTGACGCGCCGACCGGCGGACCGGGCCGCGACAGCATCAGATTTGAGCGACACTGACGCGCCGATCGAGATCACGGAAACGGCGGAAGAGCCGGTGGTCAGCAAGCAGGCCAAAGTCGTCGAAGAAGTGGTGCTGCAGAAGGCGGCGACGGAACGGACCGAAAAGGTGAAAGACACTGTGCGCCGCAAAGACGTGGACGTGAAAAAAGCTTCGTAGAGGTATCGAGGGGGTGGCATGTTCGGCGCCACCCCCTGCCACTCTGCATGTCTGCACTCTTAACATTCGGCGATGGAAGGGCTGGCCTCACGGCCTCAGGATATTCTGTCACTTTCAGCATCACGAAGCGTTGGCGCTTCTGGAACCGAACAGACTGTATGCCGTGAGACATCCTGTCCAGCACCCGCTAGATGAAGAAAACATTTCAAACGGTCTTTACGCGGATTTGGCGCAGCCAGACATTTCTCTTTGGGATGATCGTAAGGCCTGTCTCTTGCATTGCATGTCACTGTTCCAAAGTACGTTCCGCCTTGTTCTCCAGTCTCATGCCTCATGATGGAGGAACGCAATGAATCCTAAACTGGCAAAGATCGTCGGCGCCAAGAATGCCCATGCGGTCCCCTCGTCATCGAACAGGGAGCACTCAGCAGGCACGTTCAAGTGGTCGAATCCGAAAATGTGGTGGACGCTGTCGAAAGATACGTTTCAGAAATGGAGTGCGGACAAGGCTCCGCGCCTCGGAGCCTCACTCTCCTACTATACGGTATTTTCACTGGTACCATTGTTGGTGCTGACGATTGCGATTGCCGGGTTAGTCTTTGGAAAGGAAGCTGCGCAAGCGGCCATGATGGCGCAAATTGAGAGTCTCGTGGGGCCACAAAGCGCGGCAGCAATTCAACAGATGCTCCAAGTTGCGCAGAAGCCTTCCAGCGGCATCTTTGCAAGTGTCATTGCGATCGGCACCCTGCTGCTCGGCGCGTCAGGCGTCTTCGCACAGCTTCAAGACGCCTTGAATACGGTCTGGGGCGTCGAACCAAAGACCGGCCGGGGTATCTGGGGGGCCATCAAGGATCGCTTCTTCTCATTTGTAGCGGTCCTCGGTACCGGATTTTTGCTCTTGGTATCTTTAGTGTTGAGCGCCGCGCTCGCGGCCTTCGGGAAGCTGTTTCTTGGCTGGCTGCCCGGACAAGAAGCGGTGCTTCACCTCGCCAACTTCACGATTTCATTCGGCGT
>DATEPO010000379.1:0-2751 GCA_035273145.1 Nitrospiraceae bacterium | reverse complement strand
TGCGCGCGCACGCACGCGAGGGCGCGCGCGAGGACCGGCGCTTTGCTCACCGCTCGTCCAGCCAGTCGCTCGAGGGATTGCCGTCCTCGTCCGGCGCGCGCTCGGCGAGCTCCTCGATCTCGGCGTCGAGGATGTCCGCCGGATCGTCCTCATAGGGCTCCTCGTCCAGCGACGGCAGCGGCGGTAAAGGGTTGAGCAGGTGGGCGGGCCGGCGGGTGCGGGTGTGGAGCATGTAGATGGTCAGGCGCTCGTCGAAATGGCGGTATTCGCCGACCTGCTCCCCCTTGTAGAAGACGGGGCGCGCAACGCCCTTGATGACGCGCTCGCGCGCGGCCTCATAGGCGCGGTGCTCCGAATATTCGATCGCTGCGTCCCACGCCCGCCGGAACTGCGCGCCGCACGAACGGCGGCGCAGCTCGTAGGCCGAGGTGTCCGACATGCCGACGCGGCGGCAGGCCTCGTCGACGATGCCGCACTCGGCCAGGGCCTCGATAAACGCGATCTGCTTCTTTGCGGTCCAGCCGTCGTGGCGGGCGCGAAGCTGCGCGGGTTCGAACGGGATCAGCGGTTGGGGTGCAGGCTCAGCGGCGGACTGCTTCCAGTCCTTGGGCGACTCGTCCATCGACGAGGATAAGCCACAAAAGGGGTGCTGTAGGAAAATGGTTTGTTCATTGTCGGCTTGGACAGCAGCGTCTGCTACCAATGTTTGTGATGCACACCGATGTCTTCACGCCCGAAGCTCTAACCCGTCCACTTTTCGAGGAACTCACCGGTCACCATGCCCGTGAGAATGAATGGTCAGGGCCACACGGCTTCGCTCTAGGTGGAATGATGGAGGCAAACGTTGCGTCCCTTGCCGAAGAATATTTCATAGCTGCTAATGAGCTGGTGGAAGCGATCAAGCAAAAGCGGATCGCTGACTATCAGGTCGGGAATGCAGCCCTATTTCTCTATCGACATTCATGCGAACTTACTCTCAAGGCGGCCTTGCCCCCCGGCGTGTGGGGGCATGATCTAATCGGTCTCACCGAAAGGTTTGTGCAGATGGTCAGAACCCGCTTTGGCGAAGATGTTCCCGATTGGATGATCAGGCGGATGAAGGAACTGGCCTCCATTGACCCAAACTCGACCGCATTTCGGTATGGTGACTATGGAACACCAGTCGATGGCAGTGACGCGCCAATCGAGTTTGAAGCCTACGTCAGCTTACCTCACCTGCAAGCTGCAATGCTGGCCCTCAATGCCGCGTTGGTTTCAGTGGTCGGAGAGATTCAAATGTTACGCGCGAGGCTTTAGCCGACGCTCCGTGCGAATCGAGCAGGATTAAGCGTGACAACATTTTCCTTCTTTTTTCCGCCGATAATGTAGAGCGGTAGTTCCGGCTGATCCACGCTAGGAGCCCTCGGTTTCGGCTTTCTCCCTCGCGAGATCGCTGCACTCTCAAATTGCGGTGCGTGCGGCAAATCGGGCTTTTGGCCGTCAAACCAACTTTTGATTGAGAAAATCTGCAAGCGTGGTTTCCGCCCTTGCGCGGTCTCGACATAGCCCGCCACTGTGGCTTCCCGAATCATTTCGGATGTTGGAACATCAAGGCAGACAAAAATTCCCATTGCGGCCTGCTCCCGCTCCAGGACCCCACGGAAATCTCGGACCATGGAAGGTGATAAATGGTGGCCGCCTTTGACCGACATTAGCAGTTTATCGAATCCGGTATGGCCGGGACCGCGAGGAAAAAAGAGCATTCCGTCTATGCCCCGATCTCCGCCCCGTTTGACCTCGTGTAGGGCATGCGGATCGAAGAGATAATTCGCCCACCACTGAAACTGATATTTGTCACGGTCGGCCAAAGCGACCGCATCTTCATACGATGTGGGGATGCCCCAGGTTCGATATTTCGCCGTACCTTTAAAACGAGTTGTCAAGCGGTCCTCGATAACTTTAATCGCGTGGTAGGCGACATCGATGCCTATCCACTTGCGCCCGAGGGCTTGGGCTGCCTCGATCGTGGTGCCGCAACCACAGAACGGATCCAATACCAAATCGCCTGGATTACTTGATGCAAGAATGATCCGCTTCAATAGATCAGACGGCTTTTGCGTTGGATAGCGGGTTCTTTCGGCGGAGAGATTATGCAGCGGCTTTATGTCCGTCCAGACGTCGGTCAGAGGTAGTCCCGGTTGATCTTCAAGATAGCGCTTAAGCATGGGCATACCGCCTTGCTTTTCCGGCCAATGAAGCCGCCCTGCTTTGTCCAGCTTATCTAGCTCTGCTGGCGGCATGCACCAGTGTCGACCCTTCGCAGTTATATCGATCCCCCTCCAAGGTTCACCGGTTAAGCCATTACGGGTTCCGGCTCCTGTGAGGTCAGATCGCCGCCACCGGCGTCCATTCCTGTCTACGTGAGTGTAGAACGCGTCGATGTAGGTCTGTTCGTAGGGCTGATATTGTTGATTCCAGGTATGACGGTCGCCGTTGGCGTAGACCAATAAGACGTCGTGAACCGGCGCATGGCGGCGAGCCGAGTTATGTGCGCTGGTCCGTTTCCAGATCACCTCACTTAAGAACTGCCCTTCCTGAAAAATTCCGTCGCAAATCACCTTGAGGTAATGCGACGCGGTCGTGTCACAGTGCAGGTAAAGAGTGCCCGTCGGCTTCATCACTCTTTGCAGTTCATGTAAGCGGGAAGCCATCATCACGAGATACGCCATCGTGTCGCTTTCCCCGAGCGCATCTCGGAGTGCTTTGACGAAG
>DATEPO010000378.1:0-3152 GCA_035273145.1 Nitrospiraceae bacterium | reverse complement strand
AGATGCAATCACAGTACATGCACGCCGATGTGACCGCCCAGATCGTGTCTGGAAGACGCCATGATCACCCTTCGTTAGACTGACGACGCGCCAACAGTTACAACGGACGGAAGTCAATGACGCAACAGACGCAAGCCTAATTGGGCGCTGATGTCCCCGACAGCGTATCCCACAGTCTATGAATTGGCGTGGACGGGCACAAGATCCGTGGGCACAGCGGGCTGATTAGACTGTTGAGGCGAATTCGTGCAGATGGAAGACAAAATCTTTGCCAGGAAGCTCTAGCTGCATACGATTTTCGCAAAGCTCACAAATTGTATGGGTCACCTTATCTGTCTCGGATCGACCAAATTCAAGGACCTCTCGGCACCATGCACATTCGCGGGTCATAAAATGATACTAGCATTTACATATTGCTTAGGTAATAAGATGCGTTCTCTCTGACGTGTAAGAATTTTTCCTACCGTCTAGCACCAGTGAAATAATGCGCTCAACCATAGCGAGGTTGCTTCACATTGTCATCCCCCAAAGCTCTAGCCCAACAAACAGATCTGAATTGAAGGAATGCCACAAGCCTATGCCGGGGAGGGGACCAGAGCCCGTATGCTGAGCATGAGTCAAGAGCGAGGCCTCATCAACCGAAAAGGAAAGATGAACAAACCAACGGGAGGTCCGATGGACGACGAGGAATTGGTCACTAATCTCGATAGAGTCGCGAAGAATATTGATACGGCGCTCAAACGATTGGGAGAGAGCACGGAGCCCATGAATGCCAGCGCGGCACAACTCCCTCTCGCCAAGCAGTATCTTGCCGATCTGAAGCGGATGACGGAAGAAGGAGCGCATGTGGTGATGGACGTGACGGAAGCGCTACAAGAGGCGCAAGGCCGTATGAGCGAAGCTTTGGCCAATGTTGGAGGAGAACGGTCGACGCAAGCGCTTCATGACATATTCATGGAAAACGAAACGCGATTTATTCAGATCTATACGGCTTTATCGTTTCAGGATCTTGTTGCCCAACGGATCGCCGCCCTCTGTGGCATTCTGGATGACGTGGAACAGAAACTCCTCACCGTCATCACACTGTTTGGCGTTGAGGCATCGGAAACGGTCTCGGGTATGGACAAGAGCCAGGCAGGCGTGATGCTGAGGCGTTTGGAGTCGGCACGGAGCGCCCTCACTCAGCTTGTGGTGGACGATATGCTAGATCAATATAAGTATTCCAGCGATTCTGATGAATAAGCGCGGTAGCTCAACGATAACTTTGCAAGAAGATCCCTGAAAGAGAGAGAGAAAACACACGAACATGCTCGGATCGAATGCGTAAAGTGACAAAAATCGACACGCATGTACAAATTTGAACTATTTCATTCTGGTGCTACGAGACTTCTTTTTTTTATTTGTCGCATCTGTCCTGATGATTCTCTTTCTTGCCGTTTATCAACAAGTAGGCATTTACCTTGCAGCAATACCTCTACAAGACTTTCAACATTCCTTACGAGTACGAGGAGTACGTATGACGCTAGAAGCGCTGATAGCCGCAGGTGTCTTCGGTTGGCTCGTCATTGGAATGGTTATGATGGGACTTGGAATTTGGTAAGTTAGTAACGTCGCAGGGCCGGGAACGGGAGACCCTATAATAGTGCCCGAGCAGCCGCCCAAATCAACTCAAATGTGGCATTGAGGTCCGGTGCCGATTTCGTCAACAGTTTGACGACACGGCCTCGCACCGCTGGCTCCGACACTCCTCCCAAGACCCGGCCCTGCCGATCTTCTAAGATCGGCAGAATCTTTTCTTCCAACCGTTTCCACACCTGATCTTCCACCGCTTCATTCATTAGAAACAGCAACGCCACATAGTCCCAACTTTCTGCCAATCTAGCGTCAGACATTTCCTTCTTACAGCTCAGACTATACCGTTCCAGCACCATCCTTCCTGATGGTGCCGTCACCCGAATCTCATTGTCGAAAACTCGTAAAGGTCCATCGCTCCCCTCTCGTGATCCGTCCCGCCGCCAATGCATCCCACAAGATGTGCGTCCCTCCATCCTCCAAGGCTACGTGAATCGTATGGCTGAACCGTGAGCCCAAGATAAGGAATTTCAGTTCAGGTGGCCATTCGAAGATAGCCCCCGCGCCAACGGTCAGTCTGATCTCCTGTCCAACCGGCTCTGTAGCGGAACGATAGATACATTTTTCCGAAGGATCGAGAAGAGCGCGTGAAAATCTGGCCCAAGGGTCGCGCGAAGGACGAGATGATCGCCTCGAACCATTCCACCGAATCGATTCACAAGAAGCGTGTAAGCAGCGCCAGTCTCATCAAGCAAAATGGGCGGGAAGAAATGCCACGGACATCGGAGTGCGTGAGGATGGTCTTCGAACCCTGCTGAACATAATTGAGGACCAGCTCGCCGGTTCGTCCGATCCGGAAGAATCGGCCGCTCGATGAGCTCCACGGATTCGATCATGAGCGACCTTAGAAGGTTGGTCGCGGGAAGGCAAGAATTGACAGACCCAGCCGATAACGTCTATGAGTCCAACTCCTGTTAACAAGTTGTGAAGATAAAGCGACCTTCACTGCGCATCGGCTTGCTGTCACGCTCCATCACTGAAAGATCGGCGCCGACGTGAGGCGCCAGATTGATCTTATTAATGACCAGCAGATCGGACCTCGTGATGCCTGAACCGCCTTTGCAGGGAATCTTATCTCCCGCAGCCACGTCGATCACATAAATAACATGATCGGCTAGTTCAGGGCTGAAGGTCGCCGCAAGGTTGTCACCGCCGCTTTCCACTAAAATCAGCTCGATGCCTTGATGCCTTTGATAAACTCATCGATGGCTTCTGATTGTGCGACGCACCTTCACGAATGGCAGTATGGGGCAGCTCCCCGTTTCGACGCCCACGATCCGATCGCCCAACAGGGCGCCATGTCTCGTCAGAAACTCGGCATCCTCTTTTGTAAAAATGTCGTTTGTCACTACGGTAAGCTGTACTGATTGCACAATTGTCGGCAAAGCGCCTTTATGAGCGCCGTCTTGATGGTGATCTCCACTCATGATCGGAACAGTCTGGTAGCTAATTGTGAATGACGCATGGAGTAGATATCCTGGATCGGTGACCATGAGGCGCGGATCTTCTCATGTTCGGCC
>DATEPO010000377.1:0-8462 GCA_035273145.1 Nitrospiraceae bacterium | reverse complement strand
TTGGCCGTGCGCGAGCAGGAACTTAAACCGTCGGTTCGTATCGTCGGCGGTTCCGTAGCCCGCAAATTGCCGCATCGTCCACAGACGCCCGCGATACATGGTCGTGTGAATGCCGCGCGTATAGGGAAAGGCGCCCGGAAGCCCGAGGTCGGTGTCCGGGGACCATCCCTTCAGATCGTCGCTGTTGTAGACTCGGTTGATCGCCAGACCGGAGAGCGACGTGAATGATGATTTGCGTTCTTGCATGGTTACGTCCTGATGTCGGCGCTTTCCGCGTGGGCGGCCTTCTGAGCGTCCGCTTCTGAATGGACATAGAACCCTCGGCCGCTCTTTTTCCCCAAGCGGCCCATCTCCACATATCGACGCAGCAGAGCGCACGGGCGGAATTTGGAATCATGCAGGTCCTGATGCAGCACTTCGCAAATGGCCAGAACGGTATCCAACCCGATGCGATCCGCGAGCGCCAGTGGACCGACAGGTTGGTTCGTCCCAGCGGTCATGGCACGGTCGATGGCTTCCGCCGATGCCACCCCTTCTTCCAATGCAAAGATCGCTTCATTGATCATCGGCATCAGGACTCGGTTGACGATGAAGCCCGGCGCATCCTTGGAGACGACCGATACCTTGCCGAGTTTCGTGACGACCTCTAACGCGCGATCCATCGTTTTGTCGGAGGTCTCCCTGCCGCGTATGACCTCGACCAATTGCATGACAGGCGCAGGATTCATGAAATGCAGTCCCACCACCCGGTCCGGGCGCCCTGAAGCGGCACCGAGTGTGGTAATCGAAATGGAGGAGGTATTGCTGGCCAGGATCGTGGCGGGCGGGACAATGCGGCCGAGCTGCATGAACACATCGGTCTTCAGCGCAAGTACTTCGGGAACAGCTTCAATGACAAGGTCCGCCTCGCGCTGAGAGTCGAACGCGGCGTTCGGATGAATACGTGCGGCCACAAGACGAGCCTCATCCGAGGACAGATTCCCGCGTTCGACGGCACGCTCGATCCCCGTGAGAATCTTCTTAAGCGCATCCTCCAAGACCGGTTCGGCGACATCCGTGAGGAGGACCCGATAGCCGGCCGCGGCGCAGACGTGAGTGATGCCGCGTCCCATCTGACCGGCGCCGATGACTCCGATCGTCTTGATCTCGTCTTGCGGCATCATCTCGTTCCCGCTACGGTCGTTCCACTATCATGGCTAACGCCTCGCCGCCTCCGATGCACAGACTGGCGATTCCTCGTCTCGCGCCGTGGTGTTCCATGGCGTAGACCAATGTCGTAAGAAGACGCGCGCCGGTCGCGCCGATCGGATGGCCGAGCGCGACGGCGCCGCCGTTAACGTTCACTCGCTTCGAATCGAGGCCCAACTCGCGATTGATCGCCAGAGAAACCGCAGAGAACGCCTCATTGATCTCGAAGAGATCGATATCGGTAATCGACAGGCCGGTTTTCTTCAGCACACGCGTGATCGCCTCGATCGGCGCAATCGTAAACCACTCGGGCGCAAGGGCGGCCCCGGCATAGTCCACAATCCGCGCCAGAGGGGTCAGGCCCAAATTGGCGGCTTCGTCTTCCGCCATGATCACAAGGGCTGCCGCGCCATCGTTACAAGACGGAGAGTTCCCTACCGTGAGGATGCCATCGTCCTGGAACACGGGCTTCAGCCGACGCATCTTGCTCAAGTCCACCCGATTCGGCTCCTCATCTTCCGTCACGACTACCGGCTCACCTTTCTTTTGTGCTACTTCGACCGGCACGATTTCCCGCGTAAACGTCCCGGTGGCAATCGCTTCACGAGCCCGGCGATAGCTCTCCAAGGCAAAGTCGTCCACTTCCGTCCGTGTCAGCCGATACTTCGCGGCACACAATTCGCCGCCATGCCCCATATGGAAATTGTTGTAGACGTCCCACAAGCCGTCCTTAATCAAACTATCGGTCAGTTCGCCGTGGCCCAATCGGTAGCCTTGCCGCGCTTTCTCGAGGAGATACGGCGCGCGGGTCATGCTCTCCATGCCGCCCGCCACCACGATCCTGGCATCGCCCAGCGCGATCGCGTGGGACGCCATGATCGCCGTTTGAAGACTGGACCCGCAGACTTTGTTCACGGTAGTAGCGCCGACCGAATGGGGAATCCCGGCGCCGATTGACGCTTGCCGCGCGGGCGCCTGTCCAAGTCCCGCGCTAATGACACATCCCATATACACATCGTCTACGCGGTCTGGAGGAAGTTCGATGCGCTTCAAGGCTTCGGCAATGGCGAGACTACCCAGCTTGGTCGCAGGAACGGAACTGAAAATTCCATTGAAACTTCCCATTGGCGTCCGTACGGCGCTGACGATGACGGCTTGCTGTTGCCTCATCACAGAACCTGCTCCCACGCGCTTGTTTCCAAATAGTTCTTCACAGCGCTCATGAACCTATCCGCCGTCGCCCCGTCGATCACGCGATGGTCGAACGACAGGCTTAAATAGGCCATCGGACGAATCGCAATCGCATCGTGGATCACGACCGCACGCTTGTGAACTGCGCCGACGCCTAAAATCGCGATCTGCGGCTGGTGGATGATCGGCGTGCTGAAGAGGCTTCCGAATCCGCCGTGATTGGTGATCGTAAAGGTGCCGCCTTGGACCTCCTCGGGCTGCAATCGCTTGCTGCGCGCTCGTTCGGCGAGATCGGCCACTTCTTGACCGAGCTGCGTGAGTCGTTTCTGGTCGGCGTGCTTGACGACGGGGACGAGGAGTCCTTCTTCCAAAGCAATAGCAATTCCGATATGGATCTCACGCTTCAGTACGATGCCGGTCTCGTCCCAGGACGAATTGAGAAGAGGCGTCTCCCGAAGCCCGCGGGCAACGGCGTGGATGACAAACGGAAGGTAGGTGAACGCCCGGCCTTCACGGAACTTCGCGATTGCTGAGCAGTCGGCCTCGAACACCGTCACCACATGCGCCGAGGTCTGCCGGCTCTTGATCATCCGTTCGGCAACGGTCTTCCGCATCGAGGTCAACGGCACGGTCTGATCGCCTTGCGGATCGGCCGTCGAATGCCTCGACTCGGCCATCGGCGCTGGCGCCTTGCCGCCACTGTGCTGTGCAACGTAGTCCAGCACATCTTTCTTCGTGATCCGACCTCCTGCGCCGGAGCCTTTCACCTGCGAGAGGTCAACGCCATGTTCCCTGGCGAGCTGTTTGACGGCCGGCGAGTAATGATTCTCATCGGCTGGTGTGTGATCCATCTGGCGGACCAGGACCCCTCCCACGCGGCTGACGACTTCTGTGTCCGGCGGCTCTGTATCCAGTCGCGCCAGCAGGGTTCCGACCGGAACGGTTTGGCCCGCCGGAATCAACACCTCCGTCAAAAAGCCCGTGGAGGGCGAGGGGATCTCGAGCGCAACTTTGTCCGTCTCCACTTCCAGCAGCGATTGGTCCTTCTCGATTCGGCCGCCGGGAACGATCAACCAGGACGTGATGGTCCCCTCTGCGATGCTCTCGCCCAGTTGCGGCATGATGATATCAATATGCATGAGAACCGCCGTTCCTCAATATGCGGCTAACTTGCGGGCCGCCTCTTCGATATCGCTGATTTTGGGCAGAAAGAACTCCTCGAGCGGCGTGCTGAACGGCACCGGTGTATCGGGCGCCGCGACGCGAAGCACCGGCCCGTCGAGACAATCGAAACATTCTTCGGCCAGTAGGGCAGCAATTTCGGCGCCGATGCCGCCGGTCTTGGTGTCCTCGTGCAGGATGATCGCTTTGCTCGTCTTCCGGATCGATTCATAGATCGTCTCTGTGTCGAGTGGAATCAAGGTGCGAAGATCGATGACTTCCAGATCGATATCGTCCTTCGACAACCTGGCGGCGGCGTCCAGTGCGATATGGACCATCGCCCCGTAGGTCACGACCGAGATGGTGGACCCGACTCGCTTCACCTCCGCTTTGCCGATCGGCACGATATAGTCTTCCGCCGGCAGCGCTGCTTTGATGCGGCGGTACAGAAATTTGTGCTCGAAATAAATGACCGGGTTCGGATCGCGAATCGCCGCTTTGAGCAGACCCTTGGCATCGTACGGCGTCGAAGGCGCGACGAGCTTGAGACCGGGGGAATGAAAGAACCAGCCTTCCGGGCATTCGGAATGGAAGGGACCGCCATGTACGCCTCCCCCGAACGGCGCTCGAATCACCATGGGCACCGCCGCGTTCCAGCGATAGTGGTTCTTGGCGGCGACCTCGGTGATCTGATCAAACGCGCAGGAAATAAAATCGGCGAACTGCATTTCGACCACCGGCCGCAGTCCCATCATGGCCGCGCCGATGGCGGCACCGACGATACCCGACTCGGCAAGCGGCGTGTCGATGACACGATGATCGCCGTACTTGTCCAGAAACCCCTCGGTGATTTTGAAGGCGCCTCCGTAGGCGCCGATGTCTTCGCCGATGAGAAACACCCGCTCATCGCGCGTCATCTCTTCGTCGAGCGCCTGCGAAATCGCTTCCAAGTACGTCACCTCCTGCGAGATGGTCGAATGCACGGCGGTCGTCATGATGCCACCTCGTCTTCGGTTGCGAACACGCCTTCGAGCGTTTCGGGTCCCTCCGGCAACGGACTTTGTTCCGCCCACTCCACTCCCGCTTCAATCTCTTTTTTCGCGCGTGCTTCGATGTCCTGAAAGTCCGCCTCATCGGCATAACCGAGCGCCTTCAACATAGCTTCCGCCTTCAGAATCGGATCTTTGATTTTCCACTCCTCGAGGAGCGCTTGCGGCACGTACTTCGCGGGATCGTGCTCGGAATGGCCATGCATGCGCATCGTCTTGCACTCCAGAAACGTCGGTCCACCGCCGGCCCGCGCCTTTTCGATCGCGCGGCGGGCCGCCAGATAGATGGCGGCCACATCATTGCCATCGAGTATTTCGGCCGGCATGCCGTAGGCCTTGGCGCGATCCGCCACGTTCTGGACCGCCATCTGATATCGAAGAGGCGTGGAGTAGGCGTATTGATTGTTGTTGCAGAAGAAGACGACGGGCAGCTTGCGCACTGCGGCAAGATTCATGGCTTCATGGAAATCACCGCGGCTCGTCCCGCCGTCGCCCGTGTTCGTCACGACGACGCGCGGTTCTCCGCGGATCTGGAAGGCCAGTGCGGCACCGGTCGCCACCGGTAAGTTGTCCGCCAGGTGGCTGACAAATCCGATCACGCCGCGCTTCAGATCGCCGATGTGGACATTGCCGTCCTTGCCTTTCGTCGGTCCCGTCCGTTTGCCGAGGTATTGCGCGATAACCTCGCCGGGCGTGATGCCGCGAATCAGAAAGGCGCCCATATCCCGATGGTAAGGAGCAATGACGTCCCGGCTCTCCAAGGGAAGGGCATAGCCGATGGAGACGGCTTCCATGCCGTGGCTGGTATAACATCCACCGACGATTCGGCCTTGCCGGTAGAGCGCGGTGATTCGAGTCTCGAGCGCACGGGTGAGTCGAAGGTAATAGTACAGATGAAGGTACTCAGTTCGCGTGACGTCGCCGGCGATTACGGAAAGATCCATAGTCTCACCCTCCTTCGCTGAACCAAGTGCAGTTACAATTCCGGCATATCCCTCCAGGACAAGAGCGGCTGGTGAGCCGTACAGAGCGGGCATTGCGATGGTTCCCACTGCGGCATCCTGAGATCGGCCGTGTAATAAAACGGAGAGGCGCTCGTCAGTTCATCCATCAAGGGGAATTGCCCGGAGTCCCGCCGAGCGAAGACCATCATGCCTGCCAACAGGCCGCCATGGTCGGTCACAACCTTACCGAGCTTGTTGACACACTGGCCGCGAGTCGTTACGTCGTTCAGGACCAGAACCCGTTCGCCGGGCCGGATCTCGCCCGTTATGATATCCGTTCCGATCTTGCCCGTGTCGCGATGGTACGGCGTCGAGACGATTCGGAGTCGGATCTTAGGGGCCAACAGCTCGGCCACTCGTTCTGCCAGCAGGCGAGCGTCCGAATCGGTAGTAACGAGTCCCATCACGGGCCGTTTTTCATGGAGCCGCGCGACCCAATCCGCCATATCTCGTGCAATGACGGTCATCAGTTGCGGAATGCGGGCGATCGATTCGAATCGTAGGTAGGTGGCCGTATGATGTCCCGAGACGACCTCCACATGCGTGTCGAAAAAGACGGATTGCGACGTCCGGAGAATCCGCAAGATGTCCCAGTCGGTGAGTTTGGACGCCGGAAAGTCACGAATGATGCCGGCAAGCTTCGCATCGATATCCGGACTGCCGTACAAGGCTCGATGCCGCTCGCGTACCTCATGTAATGCGCGGGTCGTCGGTGAATCGCTCACGTGTACACTCATCGCTGCCCCCGTGCTGTGGTGGTCTGATCGATGATGCGTGTTCGCAGCACGCCGATCGGCTGGATCTCCAGTTCGACGATGTCTCCATGGTGTAAATAGCGATCCATCTCAAGCCCACATCCGCCGCCAACGGTGCCGGAACCGAACAGATCACCCGGATAGATCATCTCTCCGTATGACACATGCGCGATCATCTGCGGAAAGGTCCAGTGGATGCTGCCGAACCGCCCCTGTGACCAGACTTCGCCGTTAACGCGAGCGATCATCGTCAGGCTGTCGAGATGGACAATCTCATCGGGAGTCACGAGACAGGGTCCGATTGCCGTCGCAAAATCCTTTCCCTTGGCCGGTCCCAGCCGGCACGCCATCTCTTGAAATTGAACGTCGCGAGCACTGAAGTCGTTCATGATCGTATAGCCGGCGATGTACTGATCTGCATCCGATTCGGCAATGTCCCGGCCTTGCCGGCCGATGATGCAGCCGAGCTCCAGTTCATAATCAAGCTTGATCGTCTGTAACGGCCAGGGCAATTCGTCGTCGGGGCCGATGATCGTTCGATGGTTGCCCTTGTAATAGACGGGCGCCTTGTACCATTCGGGCGGTATCGGCTGGCCCCGTTTCTTCGAGGTGGCCGCGATGTGATCTTCAAATGCGATGAAATCACGGAGTGACGGCGGATTGGGAAGCGGGGCGGCCAACCGAATGCTGTCCAACGTGTAGACGATCTGTTCGCCCTTGGGGCCTGTCGCACGCTCTTCCAAGCGCTTCACGTAGTCCAACGCCTCGCGGGCTCTGGTGAGCGCCGAGGGCCCGCCTTCCAAGAATTCGAGCATGGCGGAAGGGACGGCGGCCTTGGCTATCCGGTAAGGCTGGGCCTCTTGCTGGTCGGCCAGCATGCGTGCGTACGCCATGTTGAGATCGATCACGCCGTGTTCATACAGGGCTCCGGTGCGGACGAACGTACCGATCGGCGTCTGCACCCGGAAGCTGACCAATTTCATGGTTGTCTCCAGCTATCGGCGTAGTCCTTCGCCTCGACGGTGTCCAACTCAGGCAACACCATGAACGGGCTGCGCGATTCGATCATGATGGCTACTTCATCGGTTGCGGTCTTCGCATCGCCCGTTTCGACAGCCTGCGGCTGGGGGCCATGGTGAATACCTTGCGGATGCACCGTCATCATGCCGGGGCGGATACCCGCCCGGCTGAAGAAGTTGCCGCAGTGATAGAAGAGCACTTCGTCATAATCCATGTTGCGATGATAGAACGGCACACGAATCGATCGAGGATCGCTTTCGAGCGGCCGAGGTGCAAACGTGGAAAACAGTGCTCCACCGGCTTGGAACGTCGTATGGACGCTCGGCGGCAGATGATATCGGGCGCTCATGACGGGCCGGAAGTCCCGCACGTTCAGCGTGGCCGGCCACAAATTGCCTTTCCACCCAACGACATCCATTGGATAAAACGGATACACGACGGACGTGTACGCTCCTGCGCGTTTGATTCGTACTTCCCATTCGCGGCTATCCTGCCGGCTGTCTGGGCCTGCATCGAGCGTCGGCGTCCCGATGACACCGAGGTCGAACAGGGCATGTTGACCGAGCATTCCACGGTCCGGCAGTTCGATCGATACGGGGGTCTCTGCAATCAAGAAGAAAGAAGGGGCTATCTCGACATGGATCCTATAGGTCGTGCCCTTCGGAAGAAGGACATAAGTGCCGGGCTCATACGGGAGCAGACCGTAATCCGTTTCGAACTGCCCGCGGCCGGCGTGCATGAAATACAATTCATCGCCGTCCGCGTTTCGAACGAAATAGGGCATCGTGGCGTTTCGTCGTGAAGCGAAGACGTCGACGTCGGCGCTACGTAGGATCTCGACCGGCTTGGCGTCGGCTGATTCGCGGTCGGGAGCGGAGAGAGCCGTGCAATTAAACGCACGGGGCCGGAGGGGGCCCTCTATTCGCACCCACCCGGTCGGAGGATGGCGGCGGTACAGATGCGAGGCCGGACCGCGAAACCCATCGCGGCCGTGCTCTTCTTCGGACAGGCCCTTCGGCACATCGATATGCGCCTGATTGGGAGCGCTGCCTTGCTTGATCAGATACATCGCCGGCCTCCGATACAGGATGTTG
>DATEPO010000376.1:0-7632 GCA_035273145.1 Nitrospiraceae bacterium | reverse complement strand
GTACGTCGGTCGGCAGAGTCTCTCGTTTGATGAATGATCCCGCCCAGATCCTGCCTGCCTCGGTCGCATCAGGTCTAGGTCATCTCCTTAATTTCTCTCCCGGTGAAAGCCGGTAAACGCATTTCACAAAGCTCATAATGTCCGGTACGGCATCGGCGATCGTCAATTCGGCCGGTGGACAACGTTGCCGGCTTCTCAGAGCGCGTAGACCTTCTCTCTCGAGTGACCACTCTGACTCAACCCACGCCCCGTAAGGGACGAAGGTGCATCGTCCACGCTTCGCCGGCTGTCGTCGAGCATTTCCCGTGTTGATCGGTGACAGTGCAATTCTGTCGGCATATCGAGCCACCAGCCGTGCGGTATCGATTTCCAGTACGACCTGAGGACGAGGTTCGCATGCACCGCGTTGCCGATTGAGTCGATCAGTATCCAACCAAAAAAACACCTTGGAGTTGATCAGCGCGTACCATTCGGCCGGCGTCATCCGGATGAGGCACCGCCTCAATGCCTCGGCAGGCAGCGGCTTCTGGTCGCGCACGTACACCCCGTCCGACACCTCAGTGTGTTCGAGGCGCCGAGAGCGTTCGATCCGTTTCCGTCTCTCCCCGCGAAGACCGGCCTGGTTGAGAAGCGACGTCGTGCTCAAGAGTCCATGGCGTCGAATCGACGGCCAATTAGTCTCTTCGGCGAGATGGTAGAGACGCGGCGGAAGTTTCATCGGTTTCGGTTTCCATGCTTTTCTGCATGCCGACTTCGTCAGCGCATACATCATCTCACAATGCTCGCCGCGTTCCGAGGGCGTTCCAGGTCTCTATCCAATCGCTCGGCGAGCAGCCCTTTACCGCCGCAGACCGCGATGTCGGAATCGCAGGACATTCTCAATGTACAGTGAGGTAACGGCTGCCACATGATGTCCCTCTGATGGGATCGCTGCATGCTATGAAGTACATCAGAACACGAACAGGTTCCACCTGCTTGTGACGGGCGTGGTGATTGCCTTCTTCACCGGGCAACCCGGAATCCGGCAATCGGTCAGCGGACTCAGCCGGAAGAGAGGGAAGATCTTCTCAGGAGGCGCGTTGATGCTTGTCGAACGCCGGACATGGAACGTGTCGGGCTTGGTCGCGGCATAGGCGAGAAGCGCTGCGACCAACACGAAGGCGATGATGAGGATTGTCTTGATCATTGATGCTCCGCGCCCCGCAATAAACAGTCATGTCCCTCGTTCGCAGTTCACCATCCACGGGATGCCGAATCGATCGACCAGCATGCCGAAACGGACCGCCCAAAAGGTCTGCTGAATCGGCATCGTCACTGTCCCGTCTTGAGACAAGGCGTGAAAAATCCGTTCTGCCTCTGCCGGGTTGTCGATGCCGAGCGCCACGGAAAAGCCTTGTGGTTTTTCATACCGCTCAGGCGGAGCGTCGGAGCCCATCAATGCCTTGTCCCCTATCATGAGACGGGCATGAAGGATTTTCTCGCGCCATTCAGATGAGACTTGATTAGCCATTGGCGAATCCCCGTGAGTCATCATGGCTTCGATTTTTCCGCCAAGACACTGCTCGTAGAATTTGAATGCGGCCTTGCATTGCCCGTTGAATAGGAGATAAGAATTCACTTGCATGGTCGATTCCTTTGGATAAGAGGTGATTGAAAAATCCTTCCTAAACGTGGACTCTTCCCTGCTACCTACTTTTTCTTGGCCGCTTGGGCGCGCAAACGCTCCTCTTGCTCCCTGAGCTCGGGCGTGAACTCGGGGCCGAAGTCCTCCGCCTCGAACACCTGGCGAATCTCGATCTCGGATTCCTCGCCGGGCATCGGATTGGGGCAGCGCTTGACCCACTCGATCGCCTCGTCCCTGGACTTGCACTGCCACAGCCAGAAGCCGGCAATCAGCTCCTTCGTCTCGGCGAACGGCCCGTCGATCACGGTGCGCTTGTCTCCAGAGAACTTGACGCGCGCGCCCTTCGAGCTCGGCTGGAGTCCCTCGCCTGAAAGCATCACGCCGGCTTTCACCAGCTCCTCATTGTATTTCATCATCGCAGCCAGGAGCTTCTCGTCCGGAAGCACGCCGGCCTCTGAATTCTTGGTAGCTTTGACAAAAATCATGAATCGCATGGTCGGACCTCCGTTTGATTTACGTTGGAGCCGGGAACACCTCGACCGGCGGCTTCCGGCTCTACTATTGTCGAGCGAGGGGCTACGAAATCGACAGTCGAATGATTCGACCAGCATTGCGACATGCCCCACCGAGCAGGTCCATCGGGCTCCCTCGTTCGGACCGTGCCCTTACTGCTTCCGCGTGTAGACGATTTCCATCATCTTCATCTCTTTCCCGCCGTGGTGAGTTCCGTACATATCAAATGTCTGGGTATTGTCATCGACAATCTTCCAGACGGCGCGGTGCGCCATGTGTCCTCCACCCGGCACATCGTGCTGACCCTTCAGCGTGATGGTCTTGCCATCCGCGCTGGCCGTCCCCTCCATCATAAAGATCCCCGTGCCCATTGAATCCATCCACGTCGAGATATATCGCTTGCGAAGGTTGTCGTATCCACTGATCCCTATTCCGGAGTAGGGCTGTCCGTGCATCTCACCGGTGAATTCCTGTTGGAGAAAGCGCCCGTCCAGCAATGTCTTCATTTCTACAGAGCCGGTTGATTCCATGGCGGGTTTGTTGGGGTCCATCCACTCTTTGGTTGTCGTGGTCCAGCTACCGGCCAAGCTCGTGAGTTGTTTATGGGGCTCTCCCGGCGTGGACAGCTTCTTGTACGTCTCCATCATCGCCTGCGGGTCCATCTGCTTTTCTGACTTCTTGTCTTTGGCCAGTACCGGAACTGCCGCCATGATCATGCACAAACAGATGAGTGTGATCGATGTGAACCGCATAGCTGCCTCCTTGGCGTTAGATGATAGTACGTTCGACGAAAAGAGCCGACAGTGTCACCAGTGTTATGTTCACTTCTGAACGACGGGACATCTACTACTTGGCGTTGTCATTTACTTCCCAGAGGGCGAATTCGTTCCCTTCTGTGTCCCGGCAAATTATGAAGTACCCCATCTGCGGCACGGCTGTCTTTGATTTACAGATCGTGCCGCCGAGTTGCTTGACCTTCTCCGCAGATGCGTCCACCGAGGACACGGCGACATAATTAGTAATAGGCTGCTGCGGATGCTTGCGGGTCATGAGTCCACCATCGGGCGTGTCGTCACCGCCGCCCGTGTCGATGTGCCAGTAATCGTCGACCCCAGGGAATTTCTCGATTTTCCATCCAAACAAAGCACTGTAAAACTTGTTGGCACGTTCCGGGTTATCCGCCGGGATTTCAAACCAGACGATACTCGATGCGCCACGGCTTTCCTTTGTCTCGTTGGATTTTGACTTCGTCTGTGTGCTCATACATTCTCCTTATAGAGGATCGCTTTGCTCACGTGACTGGATAACACATTAGAAAATTCGCTTTTCGGCTCTAACCTCCCGCCATGGCGCCCACGATCAAAAAAGGTTCGGTCCCTGTCGCGACCGGCTCGGGTAGCGGGGCATCCGGCGATTCATGGGATAAATCCTGCTCGCAGGCAAAGAATCGCACGAACGGCCGGCGCTTGTATGTGACGTGATCGCGGATCGTCCCACGCAACATCGGATACCGAGTCTCAAGCGCGTCCAGCACCGCGCGCTGAGTGACCTGACCTTCGACATCGAGCGTCACCTCGCCACTGACGCGCGCCAACGTCCGCAGATGTGCCGGTAACACCACTCGTATCATACTCTTCTGTCTCCCAAGAGTGACTGATAGCGTTGCTTCTCGCGAGTGCTCAAAATGTCCTTCCAGCAAGGCCGCAGCCGAAGAAAGCGCCGGAGGCGTCGCCTCTGAGCTACATTGAGGACGATTTCGAAGCGAGAACGCCGCTTTTCAGCGCCCGCTACGGCAGCGTTTGAACTTCCACCGACAAGACCGCCGGAAGGTCGCGAACAATCGGCGCCCAACTATCACCGGCATTTGCCGATCCATACACCTGCCCGCCGGTGGTGCCGACATACACGCCACACGGGTCGAGCGAATCGACGTCCATCGCGTCGCGCAACACATTGACGTAGCAATCGCGTTGCGGCAGTCCGTTCGTGAGCGCCTCCCACTCGTGGCCGCCGGTCCGGCTGCGGTACACCCGCAGCTTGCCGTCGGGCGGATAGTGCTCCGAGTCGCTCTTGATCGGCACGACATAAATGGTCTCGGGCTCGTGCGCGTGCACGTCGATCGGGAACCCGAAATCGGTCGGCAAATTGCCGCTGATCTCGTGCCACGAGTCTCCGCCATCGTCGCTGCGCATGACGTCCCAGTGCTTCTGCATGAATAAGATGTTCGGACGGGATGGGTGCATCGCGATGCGGTGGACGCAATGGCCGACCTCCGCATCGGGGTCGGGGAGCTCATACTGGGATTTCAGGCCTTTGTTCACCGGCCACCACGACTTCCCCGCGTCGTCGCTCCGGAACACGCCCGCCGCCGAAATCGCAACGAAAATCCTCTCAGGATGCTTTTGATCCAGCATGATTGTGTGCAAACACATTCCTCCGGCGCCCGGTTGCCAAAGATTTCCTTTCGCGCTACGCAACCCGGCAAGTTCCTGCCACGTCTGCCCGCCATCGGTCGAGCGGAACAAGGCGGCATCCTCGACACCGGCGTACACCGTATCCGGACCAGTCAGCGACGGCTCAAGATGCCACACACGCTTGAACTCCCAGGGACGCTGCGTGCCGTCATAATGCTGATGCGTCGTAAGCGGCTTCCCGGTTTCCGGGGAGGTGTCGTACACAAACTTGTTGCTCTCCCCTTTGGGCATGCCGTCGGGAGTCGTCGTCGGTTCGCCGGGCGGTGTCCCCGGTTGGTGCCAGGTTTTGCCGCCGTCATCGGATCGTTGAATAATCTGCCCGAACCAGCCGCTCGTCTGCGACGCATAGAGCCGATTCGGATCGGCGGGCGATCCCTTGAGGTGATACATTTCCCAGCCGCCGAAGAAGGGGCCACTAATGTCCCATTTCTTCCGCGTCCCATCTGAGGTCAGCACGAACGCCCCCTTGCGTGTTCCAACCAGCAACCGTACCTTGCTCATCCTAGACTCCTTTCTATGCTTCGCGCCGGTCATGGCACGAAGCGTCTTCGCAATAAACGCGACAATCTTTATTCTTTTCTATTCCTTGACTTCCCAATCAGGATTCCAAATGATTTCCTACAGATGACCGTCTAAATCTTGAAAGTATCCGGAGTACCCTCCCCAAAACCGGTCATGCGCGGGGTCAGTGATTTTCGCTCCCGCCTTTTCTGCTTGTTTCATCAACGCATCGACTTCTTGTTTAGATTGGACGATGTGGCCGATGGAGAATGCTGCCGGGCTTGGCGGACTCACGGATACCTGTGCATCCTTAGCCAACGCGCACTTTGGATACAATGTTAAGATGACATCGTCATTCATGTTAAATAAGACGATAGCGCCGTCCTCGATTCCGTGCCGATAATCCCTTTGGTCGGCAGCCCGTGTCCATCGCGGTAAAAGGTCAGAGAGTTTTCCAAGTCGCCGACGCCTAACGTGATCACGTGAATTCTTGATTTCATCTCCGCAACCTTATTGCATTGTTTGCCTTTGGCCCGGTTCGCGATTTATTGCCCTCCATAGGCTTGCTCTAAGCGTTTGATGTCGATTTTGTCCATTTGAAGGATGGCTTTCATGACTCGATTCGTTTTCTCAGGATCTTTATCTTGCAACATCTCAATCAACGTAGTGGGTACGATCTGCCATGACACCCCATATTTGTCTTTCAGCCAGCCGCACTGTTGCGCTTGTTTCTCACCACCTTTGGAGAGGTGTTCCCAGTAATGATCCATTTCTTCTTGCGTCTTGCAATGGACCTGGAACGAAACGGCCTCATTAAATGTGAATACCGGCCCGCCGTTTAACGCGACAAAATCCTGCCCGTCAAGTTGAAATTCAATAGTCATGACCGACCCCGCCGGTCGTCCGGAGACCTGGGCCCCCTCTTCTCCATAACGAGCCACTCGACCGATCTTCGAGTGTTTAAAAATGGACGTATAGAAGTCCACCGCTTCCTCAGCATGATGATCGAACCATAAACATGGGGTGATTTTTTGCATAATGACCGTACTCCCTCATATTAAATCGCCGGCGCGTCGCCAAGACCAACTCGACCGGCTCTATCCATTAGTCGAACGAGGGGCCGCGAAATCGACAGCGCCAGAAGTTCTTGGCGGAATGAGTGCCTTCAATTGATTCTCGCGAACGTACAGGCCGAGCACACGCAGAGTCCTAACACAAGCTGCATGAAAAACGGATGACCGACCCACACGATTTTGTTCACTCCTGCCAACACGTATGCCTCTTCGAGAAATAATCGAATGCCCGTATATCTCCCACGCGTGGCCTTAACTATCTTTTGCTCCAGTCCGCGAGCTTCGGGACCCGCAGGATGTTCAAAATGGCCGTTCAGCAAGGCCGCGTGGAGCGGGTCGAGTGAGGCGTAGCCTTGCGCTACGCTGCAGCGAGAGACGCGACTGAGAACGAAGCTGCCGGCCATTTCAATGTCCTGCTGTTGGCAGGCCGGGGATTTCAATAACCGGCCGCACTTCCACCGTTCCGATGCGCGCCCCGGGAACGCGAATAGCGATGGCGATCGCCTCGTCGAGATCCTTGGCGTCGATCAGGAAGTAGCCGGCAAGCTGTTCCCGCGTCTCGATGAACGGACCATCGGTCACGAACTGTTTGCCCTCGCGCACCCGGACGATCGCCGCCGTCGCCGCCTCATACAGCGGCGATGCGCTCAGATATTGCCCATTGGCGTGGAGCTGGTGCGTGAGCTGCACGGATTCAGTGAGCAGTTCCCGCTGCGTCGTCTCGCTGAGCTTGCCGAACGCCTCTTCGTCATGATGAACCAGCAACATGTACTGCATTAGGTCCTCTTCGATATCCAATAGTCGTTCGGCCGCCCGATAATCGACACCTGGTCCGTTGAGTTTGGAGTATCCGTATCAGTGCTATTGTTTGCCTGGACCAATCTTTCCAGGATGTTCACAATGGTCGTCAGCGATCCCATGCGAAGGAAGCGCCGGGGGCGTCGCCTCTGGGCTATTGAGGACGTTTCCAAGCCTAGAACGAAGCGGCCGGCCATTTTCAATGTCCTGCAGTCGGTAGGCCGGAGATTTCAATCACCGGACGCACCTCCACCGTCCCCTTGCGAGCCATGGGAATCTTTGCGGCGATCGCGATCGCCTCGTCAAGGTTCTTCGCGTCAACGAGGAAATAGCCGCCCAGTTGTTCGCGGGTCTCTGCGAACGGACCATCGGTTACGAGTCGTTTGCCATCGCGTATCCGAACGCTCGTCGCCATCGATGTCGGGTGCAACGGGTTTGCGGCGACGTATTGCCCGTTCGCGTGAAGATCGTGAACAAGTTGCGTCGACTCTACATAACAGTCTTTCCGCTCGGTCTCGCTCAACCCGTTCTCGTCACCGTAAATCAGCAGCATATATTTCATCTGAGTGTCTCCATTATCAGTTGAGTGGCAGTGTGCCCATATCGAGATATAAAAATCGACTGTGATTTCGATTACAACGATCTCACG
>DATEPO010000375.1:0-3127 GCA_035273145.1 Nitrospiraceae bacterium | reverse complement strand
GATCCTGTGTTTTCCGTGTCGCCGATGACACGGTTTCAGCAGGCCTTATTAGGGCATCTTCTGCCGACCGCTCAGATGTTACAGGAAGGAAGGCAGTCGCGTGCGATTCGCTTAAGGCAGGCGTTGCGAGGGACACATGTGGCGGCGCTCTGGCCCCGTGCGGGAGACACAGGGGCTTATCTGCGGTTGCCCGTTCTTCTTCCCGCCCGCGGCTTGAAAGTACGGCTGTTGGAGGAATTGACTCGGCGAGGACTGGGCTCGACAGAAGGCTATCCTTTGCCTCTCTCCAGGGTTGCGCCGCTTCGCTCGTTTCTCTCAGAACCTAACGTGGAATTTCCGGTCGCCGATAACGTGAGCCAAAGACTGGTTACCTTTCCCACTCATGTGTGGGTGACCGATCACGATATCGAAGACATGGCGGAGGTGGTCGCGCAATGCGTGTCATAACCAATACGGCTAAGCCTCTATACAAAATCAGCCCACAAGGACGGACAGGACTGTCCCTGGGAATGGTTCTGTTTCTTCTGTATGCCTGGATTTGCGTGGGCCGCCCCCAGGAGATTGTTCCCCAATTGATTGTTCTCAGGTTGGGGCTTCTGACAGGAGGACTCGCCCTGCTGGCTTGGCTGCACGCTCCTGGCCGGTTTGCCGAAAAGGTCTCTCTCGACACGCCGCTCGTGAGGGATGTGATGATCCTCGTCGGCCTGTCGGTGATCACATTGCCGATCAGCATCTGGCCCGTCCACATCTTTCTCTTTCTAATCAATGTATTTTTGAAAACCATTCTACTCTTTTTTTTAGTCATCTATTGGTGTCGAACCATCCAAGATGTGCGTCGGCTTCTCTGGGTGTATTGCCTGGGGTCGGTTTCCCTCGTGATACCGGGAGTGCTGTCAGGACACGCCGGACAGGAGCGATACTCGTTGGAGTCGCTGAGTTACGATGCGAACGACATCGCGCTGCTTCAAGTCATGGCGCTCCCACTGATCCTCTATTTGTATTCCACCTCGGGCCGGCGTGCCGGATTGGTTTTGGCCGGCATGGCGACGCTCTGTCTGTACGGAATCATCCTCACGCAATCCCGCGGAGGATTTTTAGCGTTACTTGTGGTCGGAGGACTCATCATATCGCGCAGCAGCATGAGCAGGTCAGCGAAGTGGCGCATCGTGGCGCTCGGCGCGGTGGTGTTCGGCGTCCTCGCCGGGACGGCCTGGAAGGAGCGCATTTTAACCATGTGGGATCCGCAAACGGAATACGATCAGACGGCGGGTGGCCGTACCGACCTTTGGAAAGCCAGCCTCGTGTTACTAGCGAAGCGTCCTTGGGGGGTCGGGGTCGATAACTTTGTGACCGCCGAAGGCCTCTCTCATGGAGGCAGCGGCAAATGGAGCGCGCCCCATAACACGTTTCTTCAGATTGGGGTGGAATTAGGAGTCGTGGGGTTGGCCATCTTTCTCCGCCTGCTCGCGCGAACATTGCGGTCGCTTCGTCTGATCAAAATCAGTATAAAACCACCGATGCTGCCCGTCGTGATGCGACGGCTGCCCGAGAGACAGCCACGAGCACCCGCTCGCGAGTTGGATGAGTCGGGACATCTCTACCAACTTGCCGAAGCGCTTGAAATGACGCTGTATGGGTTTATTGTCGCTGGGTTTTTTCTGTCGCATGCCTATAGCGCCATGCTCTATATCATGCTTGCCTTGGGTCTTGTCTTCACTCGTCTAGCGAAATTGGCGGATGTGTCAACTGAACCGTTGTGGCGTCGTGTCCCAAAGACCGCTTTGAATGAGGCTCGTATGCCTTAAGAGCGCATCTTCCCGAAGAACTCCTAAGCGAACCGATGAGATGGGTGATGGCTCTTCACGCGAGCAACATCCTCATCTTTCCCAGCCTCGATAGCGATAGCGTTTTTGCCGACACGCGGTGTCCTCCCGTTCTGATGGCTGTCCGTTCACATCACTGCCATGGTACCGCTACACCCATGATGTGAGGCGCTATGTTCATTATTTCGGCACGCAGACCTTTCCCGTCCGTGTCCGGTCTGCTCAAGGGACTTCTTTTTGGGCTTCTGCTGACCGCGTGCGGTGTTCCGACCCTTGAAGCAGAAGGAGCCGAAGAGATGGTCTATCGCTGTGAGGACGGCTCTTTCACGAATCGGCCGGATGCCGGCTGTCTACCGTATCGCTCTCAAGGTTCCGTCACCGTGTCGCCGGACGGTCAGCCGCCGGCGATCATTCAGGATCGCCTGAAGAGCGATATGAGCACTATGACCGCCGTGCTTCCGCCACCCTCGGGCAAGCTGTCCAAAAACGGGTACACACTGTGTGGGCTCTACGAGGAATGGCAGGCACTTCGTCGCATCACGAAGGGAGGTATGATCTTTCAGCGCGGACGGGATGTGGCTCGATGGCAGGCATTATCGAGAATTTTTCTGAGCGTGGGCACGCCTCAGTGTGAGATTGTGCCGGTGGTGCGAGCGGCTCAAGCGCCTTGAGAATCGAGCGCAATTTCTTCGGCCATTTTCCCCAATGGAACCTTCCGTTCATCTTTTCAGGAAAGGTCAACCGACAATTGTTCGATGACTTCCGGCCATGATTGGACGCGAGTCAATTGGGGATGCGACTCTAATTGTCGATTGCGCGGATAGTCCATCACAAAGCAGCGGATGCCTTGCTCCAGATACCGGGCAATATGCCGGGGATGATCGTCGATAGCCAAGGAGAGCGCTTCCGGGACCTCGCATTTATTTTCAAGGTGGTACAGGGCGTCGAATGGAATCCCATGCTCGAGCAGCCAATCCCTCGTAAGGCCTTCCGATGTCGCTCGTCGGGCCGTGACGAGCACTAACCGGTAGCGAATCCGGAGTTGTTCCATGGCGTCTCTTGCGCCAGGGAGGATCGACAAGAGCGGGATACGTGAGTCGTGAAAATCATCGAAGATTTGCTGTAGCAGATGATCGGGGATGAAATCCGTCGTGCTTGATGGGGCGGCCGCGAATTCAAGGGGCCACGGCTTGCCTGTATACTGAATGGCCAATTCATCCAGCATGACATCGACATCGCTGAGCACGCCATCGATATCGATCCCAAATGCGGGTCGTTCCGTGTCTCCATGGTCCTTCATCAAA
>DATEPO010000374.1:0-3484 GCA_035273145.1 Nitrospiraceae bacterium | reverse complement strand
TAGGATGCAGGGCAGGCAAGCATGATTTTCGAATGGAAGGGCCGGGAGACCGATAGTTACAGGGTATCTCGTATAGAGAAAACATGTTATACGTCCATTTAACTAGGTGCGCTTGCCGTCAAGTTTTCTAGACGGTACTCGGCTTTAGCGCCAATCCTCATAAGCATAGAATTTATTTGTCTATCGAGGGCCAAGGCAATACGGCATCGAGTTTCGGGCGACGGCAAAGCCTATAGACAATCCACAAGCACATGGGTTTTGACCCATTATGACAATGGAAACTCCGTGCTTGAAAAGAGACGATTTCACGCCAATGGGAAGATCGATGCGGTCCGGAAGTCACCCATGAACCGATTCGAGTTGTATGACTTGTGACATGCCATGATGATCATTTCTCGCTGGTCCACTCAGAAAACTGCCTTTATTTCCTTGTCCCTCTCATAGGCTTTAAGAAGAACAACCGTTGCATCGGTAGCCGCCGTCATCCTGGTAAGCCACCGTCAAGATAATACCGACTGCCCTTCCGGTACAGATGGCTCGACCTTGTTCGCTAACGTCTGTAACAGCACATCTTGATGGCGATAGACGAATTCATTCCGCTTTAATAGTAGACGATCGATGAACGTCCGGCATTGTGATTCAATTTTGTCTTCCGACCATGTGTTAGGAGTACCCCGTTCATGTGCACGGGCCATTTCTTCCACGACCGTGAACAGCATGTCGTTACTTTCTCGGGTAATGGTCCGAAGTTGCTCCTTGTATTGATCCAAAGTATATAGGGGCGGAAATAGTCGCTCTAGTATGGCGACTTCGTGCCAGGCCCAATCCAACTGCGGCGACAACGCGCGGCAGCCATGAATCCATCCTGCCACGTTCAACAACCCGGTCAGGGCCTCGAAATAGCCGCCGAGGCGCGGGTCAAGGAAATCGTAATCCGGATTACAGACGTCTCCCCGAAGGCGTCCTGCACGCTTCAGCTCGTCCTTGATCGGCGTCCCGTCGTAGGGCAGCATACGGCAGAACGTGGCCGCTGCGCTGCCATCTCCGACGATACGTCGCAGGAAGGCGATGTTTGCCCGAACTGATTCAAATGTAGTGGACGGATCGAACAGCATGAAGCCATATTGAAACATCACTCCAATGCGTTTCAGCGTCTCGACGGCCCGAATGTTTTCCTCTACGGTAACTTCTTTATTGAGGATCTCCAACCCATCTTCGCTTCCGGACTCCAATCCCATGTAGACGATATACAGGCCCGCGTCACGTAATCGGCAAAATAAGTCGTGATCGACGGCGTCAGCCCGGCAATTGATTTTCCAGAGCACCTTGCCGACAAGGTTCTGCCGGTATAGCTCATCAACAAGTTGCATGGTCCACCGGCGCCAGGACGGCCCGAAGAGCGGAAAGTCGTCGTCCTGAAAGAGAAAGATCGTGATATGCCGTTCCTCATGGAGCGCTTTCATCTCACCGACCACCGCCGAAGGGTTTCGGAGCCGTACGACTTTTCCGGGAGCCGAACGATAGAACGTATGAATCGAGCAGAACGAACACGTCCGCGCACATCCTCTGCTGGCTAAGATCGGCATGATCTTGTGGCCCAGGACAGCCATTGGAGTGAATTCTCTAGCTGGATAGGGCAGGCTGTCCAAATCCTCCACCAGGTGTCGCAATGGTTGCGCGATAATGCCCGATTCGCTTTGGTATGCGATTCCATGAATATGCTGCCATGGCCGACCGCTACTCAGGCAGTCGGCCAGTTCGACCAGCGTCTCCTCTCCTTCGAACCGGACGACGCTGTCGAGCTCCGGTATCAATTCAATCGTCTCTCGATAGCTCAAACTGGGGAAGTGGCCGCCGATTGTGAAATGGCAGTGCACACCGTGGTCACGCAGATAACGAATCAACGCGCCGAATTCTTCAACGTAGAATTGGAAAATAAGTGAGAAGCCGACAAGCATGGGATTCAAGGCTCGTATTCGATCCAGGATATCGGCTGGATCAAGCTGAAAGTCAATCGCAGTCGCATGATAGCCATGGCGGCTCAACGTCGCCGTCAGATAGCCGATCCCGAGGTTTCCTTGTTGCTGGAATCCTATGAGAACTACAGGTCGGGAGGTATCGCGCGCGTCGGAGGTACGAAAGCGAGCCTCAGAACCGTTCAGGACGACCAATTCTCGCATGTGGCCTCCTAAAAAAATGTGACAAGTCTGGATAGCCGGGAGTGATGCTTGGGATGACGACTTACTATTTTCCTGTCTCTTTATGTTGCCGTATCGCGCCTAAAGCGCGCTCGGTCACTTTGGCCTGCATTTCGAGAAGACTTTTTTGGTACTCCAATTGAATGATCGCGAGTTCTTTCAAGACGGCCTTATCCAAGAAGTTTCGGATCCATGGTGGAACTGGATCCTTGACCCAATCTGGATCAAAACGAAGCACATCCTGGAGTTGAGGTCCATTTGACATATTGAATTCCTCCTGTGGTTTAGGATCGACTTCTCCCGGCTTCTGTATTAAGGCCTCGATGTCAAGCAGGTAGGGAATCGACTGTTAAGGGTTCGACGCGTGATTGTTATCAATCCGGAGAACACGCGCCATTCTAATCATCATCGGTTCAGGGTCTGTCCGTATACAGCGCATTGTCTTATCATCATTAGTTCTACATCAAAGTAACTATGTAGACGGTGTTGTGTTGTTCTGTATAGACGAACGTCTACCTAGTGGCGTTATTTGTTCCGTGCAACCAGCCATGCCAAACGATGGCTCTTCATTAAACTTGCTGTCAAAAGTGCCGCAAGTGCATACACGATTGCTGGGGCGACTAGTTCATAGAACCGAATTGGAAGAATTTGCCAAGGCTATCTAGAGGGCCAAGCATGCCGGATGCGATAGGTATATGCACCATGTTAACTTGGACAGAGAGTGCAGCCACGTGCCCTCTCCAAAGCGGGCCAGGTCAGTGCCAGCTTCGATGTCGGAGTATTCATGGGTTCAGCAAGCCACACAGTACCACGGCACGACACAAGGGCAACCGTGTCTCTAACCGGAATCGTTTCCATTTTAGAATGAAACCGTACTTGGAACCGGAACGAAAATAGTTCAACAAGCGGACAAAATAGGAGCGCGTATCAGTCGTAACATGGGCACCCTTTCCATCGCATTGCGTCATAGAGATGGCAAGGTGGAACCATGACGGACTTAGGCTGGAGACCTTCCTATTAAGCTGCGTTTTAAATTCCAAATCCACCCTCTCCTCAAAAAAACGGGTAGCAATTACGGATGTGGTAATGGCGAAAAAAAACCAAAACCAGGGAGGGAGACGGCCTTCCCGTTTCGCACGATGACGGGGAAGACCGTTTGAACGGTTAAGCCACTGGGCGGCTGTGCCTGATTAGCCGTGATCGGGTAAACACCAAACCCCGGCGACCAGAGCGAGATCTTCCACGATCGGCTCAGGCGATCAATCACGAGGAATAATTGCGCCGAA
>DATEPO010000373.1:0-12175 GCA_035273145.1 Nitrospiraceae bacterium | reverse complement strand
GTTCCTAAAGCTTTCAAGACCTTTCGTTGTTGCCGTCGCTCGATAAACTCCTCCAGCGCTTTGGTCACCGCCTCCTTCTTACTTCGACACCCGCCAATCTCTAATGCCTCTTTCAAGAGTCGGTCGTCTATAGCGAGGTTTGTCGGCATATCTCCTCCAATGTGTAACACTTACACATACTTTAGGCATCATCCTAGGCGATGTCAATAATGAGCAAGAGCGTCTGGTGAAGGACTACCAGAGATAAGGATTGAGGGTTAACGTAAACGGAGCTTCAGAAGTGAAGATACTTGAGCGCGGCTGCGCAGAGGACGATGAGAATGCCCATCCAGAATGCCACCCGCTGAAAGGGGACCGCTTCCAACTCTTCGTCGGCATCATCTGTCGCCGGCTCGCTTTTGAAGATGAACGTGTAGAGAAAGAGAGTGATGATGCCAAGCACCAGCGTGAGTTTGATAAACAGAATGGCCAAGTACTTTGGATTGTTCGAAATGCCGTTTCCGGTTTGCGAGAGCATCATTTGACTGATGTAATGCAAATTGATGCCGCCGGTCGTGAGGATGAGCAGCATCAGAATGCCGACGATCTTGCGGTAGCGCATGGAGACCGCATCGATCACCGCCTTGAGGTATTCCCTGGGCACGGCCTTCCGTAACGCCGGCGTCACGGACATAACGAGGAACGCCAACCCGCCGATCCAGATGACGGCAGACATCAGATGAATCCAATGATTGACGATCGCGAGAAATTGATTCATGGATGGGGATAGCTTCCGGCAAAGCTTTCAGCGATCAGCATTCAGTGGTTCACGTTTCTCAGAGGAGATTGTAAGAAGCTGATGGCTGACGAGTTGAGAGCTGATGACTTTTTCAAAATTTGAAGACTGGTGCTTCGTTGCCGAACCGCTTCTTTCGCAGCTCTTCCATCAGGTCGACGGTGATGACCGCAATGCCCTGCTCTTGCGCATGGCGTTCGACGCCTTTTTTCACCATGGCGCGCAGAAAATAGGGAATGCGATCCAGCCGAGTTTTTGCCGCCTCTTCCCACACCGCGTCGGTCGCCTCCGGAACATTGAACGCGACCTTAACCTTCTCCCCGCCTTTCGGCGTATAGAGACACCACTCATCTTCGTCGAGCCAATCGCCATGGTCCACATACGGCCGCGCGCGGCAGCCGCCGCAGATTTCGCTATATTCGCAATCGCCGCATTTCCCTTTCAGATGCGGATAGCGAAAGGAATCGAAGATATCCGATTTTTCCCACAGATCGACAAAACTCTTCTCTCGGATATTGCCCGCGGAGAGCGGCATGTAAGGACAAGGCGTGAGTTCACCATTGGGTGTGACCCGTGCGTAATTCGTCCCGGCCAAGCACCCCCCGCCCATGTAGCCCTGCGCTTTGGTGATCGGCGAATTGGGATCCTTCTCATAGGCCAGTCGTTTGAAATGCGGCGCGCACCGCGCCCGCACCAGCATATCCTTGTATTTGTCCTGACAGTCGACCAGATAACCGAGGACTTCTTCGTATTGAGCCGGGGTGATATCGGACAGTTCCTCGCCACGGCCGGTGCAGACCATGAAAAATACGTTCAACACTTTGGCGCCGAGCGTATGCGCCCATTCGACGACATCCGGCAACTCGCGATAGTTCATCGGCTGCGCGCTGAAGTGCACTTGAAACTGCAGACCGTTTCGCTTGCACGCTTCGATCCCTTTGAGCGCCCCGTCCCAGGCTCCGTCCAGACCGCGGAAGCTGTCATGCTTGTGCGGGTCCAACGAGTCGATGCTGATGCCCACGCCCATGACTCCGATGTCGACCAATTCCTTGGCCATGCGATCGTTGATGAGCATGCCGTTGGTGCCGAATACCACCATGAACCCGAGCTTCACGGCATGACGGGCAATATCGAGAATATCAGGACGGGTCAGCGGTTCACCGCCGGTGATGACGAGCAGACAGCCCTTGTTCACTTCGGCGATCTGAGCGATCAGGGTATAACATTCATCGGTCGTCAGCTCATCTGATCCGCCGCCGGCTTTGGTGGTCGCGTCCAAATAGCAATGCGCGCATTTGAGATTACAGCGTTTCGTCAGATTGAGCGCGATGAGGAAGGGCTTGAAATCGTCAACCGTACGGCCATCATGAATCCCCTGAGCCACGGGCATGGTGCCGGGTGACATGCCCATGAACCGCGTGACCCGCTGTTCCAGTGAATCCAATTTTCCCGCGAGCTGCGAGAAGTCGAAGATAGGAAGAGGTTTACCCATAATGTTCGTGCTGAGTGCTGAACGCTGAGTATTTCAAAGCGTCAACATGGCGACCGTAACGGCTATTTGCTGTTCCCTGTCAGGTTGGCAATCATATCCTTGAGATTGCCCGTGGTCATCGCTTCCTTCATGTAATCTTTCGCCTGCTCGATGCCCTCATGGGCTACGTCAAGCGTAATGAGCGTGACGCCGATCTTGTCCGCGTGCTTCTGGATCAACGCCCGCGTGCAATCTCGCATGAACCCTTCCGGAGCCCGCTCCAGCCGCTGGAGCGCCTCAGGTGTCCACGTGTAGGGCGATGGGGCCGCCTTCGCCTCACTCGACTCGGTAGACGCATGATTAGCATGACCATTGCCATTGCCTTTGTCATGACCGTTACCATTGCTAGTTTCGGTAAGGGCATTGATCTTCGCTGACGCCTCTGAGCCCGTTCCCGTCCCCTTATTCGCAAAAATGGGCGTGTAGTCTTCGGTTGCCGCTTCTTTGATCGTCGGCGCGGCATATTCCAATGTGATGGTCGTCATGCCGAGTTTGCGCGCGGACTTTTCAATTCGCGCTTTGGCGCGCCGCCGTTGAAAGCCGGCCGGAACCGCCCGAATGGCTTCCTTGGCGTCCTTCGTCCACTGCATGGGCACGTCATCATAGGCCATGTCCGTTTCCAAGGCGCCTTCGGCCTTGGCCGCCGCCTCGAAGATCGTCTTATCGACTTGCTTGAACCGGTCGCCTTCTGCGGCGCATACGGGGCACTTGACCGGCGTCTCGCCTTTGCCGATGTATCCGCAGCCATCGCAGACGAAATAGTTCTGCGTCATGCGATCCAGGTAGGCTTGCGTGTCTGCACTGACGGTCGGTTTTTCTTCGACGATCTCCGTCATCATGCCGCTGAGGGTCGACCCCATGAGGTCCGCCGCCACGGCATCGTCGGCCTGCATCTTGTCGCGATCGATGCCGGCAGCATCAAGACTGCCACCCAGCGCGCGCATCGCATCCATGGCGCCCTTGGGCAGAATGTGACCTACTGCGGTATCGACGACCGTGTTGCTGATAATCGTATGGCCTTTTTCGATCGCATATCGGTGAATCGCCGTTTTGGCGACGCCGCGCGCAAAGACGGGGATTTTTTCCATCCGCCGGAGCGCTTCCTCAGTCCACGAAATGGTGTACTCAGCTTGCGTATCGATGGGCGGCACAAACTTTTTATTCGAAATAAGGACATTGCACGAGGCCGCCCGCAAGAGATTTTCGGTGTTGCTGCCGATATCCATATCTTCATCGCTGTGGACGCCGATGCGTCCGACGATCAACAGCCATGGGTTTTCCTTGCGGACATATTGAATGATCTTTTCAAACGCTTTTCCATCCAGCAGCGTCGTCTTCACGTCGGTGTTTTCGGATTGAGCCAGTTCGCGGGAGATGTCCAAATGAGATTGGTAAATCTTGGCCAATCCGCTGTCGATGATTTCTTCGTGCAGCTTTTCCTGTTCCTTAAAGCGGAAGACCTTGCCGGCCTCTTCATTGAGCACGCCGGAAATGCTGTGAAACGCGGCATAGTGAAAGTACGGGTCAAACGCGGCAATGGCTTCCACCGGCTTGTTCAGCGCTTTGCCCAGGGCCAGGCCGGTCATTAGGCCGCCAAATGAATAGGGGCTGCCGTCCACCGCGACGACAATCTTGCCGCCGTTCATCGGTTTCGTATCTTTGATGATCAGCATATCGGACTGACGAACCCGGCGCACGACACGCTCGGTGTTGCTGCCAATCACGCTGTCTTTGACGGCGCCGACGCCCAAGGCTCCCATAATGACCAATTCGTACCCGTTCGTATTGATGTCTTCGGCCAGCACTTTCCAATTACGACCTTCAAGCGAGCGTCGCTCCAACGGCAAGTTGGCTTCCGTACACTTCTTGTCGATAAAATCGAGATACGAGTCGGTAATGATTTGAAGCCCGCGGGTGATCAAGGAGTCATGGATTTGACGTTGGCGGTCAAGTTCCTTTTCGTCGTGGTATTCCTCAGGGAGACCGGCTTCCATCTGCTTAAATCGTTTATCGTGCATCTTGGCCGCGTATACATGGCTGCCCACGAGTTTTGACCCGAAGGTCTTGGCCAAGCTGACTCCCAGTTCAACCGCCATATTCGAATGGTCCGAGTTGTCGACCGGGATATAAATCGTCTTATACATCAGACCCTCCTTCGACACCAGTTCCTTAAGCTCACGAGAAGTCTTAAAAAGATGGAACGATTCCCCTGAGCCTATGGCCCTCAAAAGATCGGGCATGATAGCCCAGCATCTTGGCGAAATGCAAGTAATTCAAGTGCCTGCAGAAGATCATCAACCCGCACGGCAAGACCTCCTGGGCTATGCTCAAGAGGCGGCTCTAAAGGGTGGCACGCTACATGGCGGCCGATACTTTTTCAGGTGCTTGGTTGGAAGACCCTGGCGTTTTTCTCGACTTAATGATCTGTTCCAAGGTCAAGAGCGCCTCGCGGCCGGAATGTGCCTCCAGACCTTTGGTGAGATTCTGGTCGGCATATCCCACGGTCTTCTTCGTTTGCGACAAGGAGCCTGTCCAGGGCCGCGGGTCTCGGCTGCCATGTTTTTTATGCCAGGCGGACAAGCAGGCTTTTGCAATGATTTTATTGAGGGGCGCGGGGTTATACAGCAACTTCCTGATGCTCGTGGGCGTGAGCATCAGCGGATTATACCCGGCAGTCAGATACCCCTCCTCTAAGAGCCGATGTTCTAGGTCCGTGTTGGGCTGGATGCCTAAAAAAAACATCAAGGGAAAGACCCGCTCCTCACCGAGAATCGACGCCACTTTCTTATACGAGTCGACACTTTGAAGTAAGGTCTCTTCCGTTTCATTCGGCGAATTGAGCGAATAGTTCAGGATGACCTTGCCGCGGAAACCGGCCTCGGCCAGATATCGACAGCCGTCGTAGAGCCGCTCCAGCTTGAATCCCATGTGGAGATCATTCAGGACCGCTTGCGATCCGGATGTGATCGCCACCTCCAAATCGCCCACGCCTGAACGCACCATCAGCTTCGCGAGGTCGGCCGTAATGAGCGACGTGCGAATGTAGCCCGACCATTCGATATTCAGCCCATCTCGAATAATCCGCTCCAGAATTTCCGTGCATTGCGGGTAGGCTTCCTTCCCGGTAATGAACTGCGCATCGGTGAACCAGAATCGTCGAGCCCCCCACTGATGATAGTGCTGGGCGATGTCCTGTACGACCATTTCCGGCGGCCGATACCGGACGCGCTTGCCTTCTATATAGGGATAGAGGCAGAACGCACAATCGTAGGGGCATCCCCGTTTGCTCTGCACACCGATCGACTCGCCGATGTATGCTCGGTATTGGGGAAAGATCGAAGTGAGATACGGCAAATCGACGGTCGGTGCATCGAGCAACGGTGGCGAATGTTTTTCACCTTTCGCGACCTTCCCATTCTCACGGACGATATAGCGCTCATCGTCCAGCGGCCGGCCGTCAAGAACCTTTAAGATCGCATCTTCGCCTTCTCCAAGAATGCCGATCGTGCCATCCGGCAGCTTTTCAATCAATTGTTCGGCGAAGGCTGTGAAGGCGCCGCCTCCGATCATGATCTGCGAGGTCGGAAATTCTTGTCGGATCAGCCACGGATAAGACAGATTCGCGCGAATGTCTTGATAATAGCGATAGAGATGCTTCAGCCCTTGAAACGAAGCGGTGAGCCGCTTGAGCGGGTTGCTGGAGAAATAAAAATTGAACGCGTGCTCCAGTGAGGCATCCCCTTCATGTGGGGAAAAGATCTGAATGTCGCGCCAGGAAAAGCAGACCAGCTCTGGCGAGAAGGCCGCTACCGCGTCGCGCAACACCCGGCCGCGCTGGGCTTGCGGATAGAGGGACAGGTCCAGAATCCGTTGCCGGACATTTGGACGGCGCCGATGAATGAAGTCCGCCAGATAGGTCGCCCCAATCGGGTACACCTTTTTGCACGGCAGGAACACGTAGAGGATAGAATTCATAGATACCACAGTCCAAACGGATGCTCAAAAGAGCGCTCCAACGCGGCCGCAGTCGAAATCAAAGCCGGAGGCGTAGCCTCCTGGCTACGTTGAGGATTTTGACGAGCCGAGAACGAAGTTGAGAGCCCTGTTCAGCATTCGTCATTTAATCGCGACGTGGATCGCGACAATCCCCCCCGTCACATTGCGATAGCTCACCTGCCGAAACTCGGCGTCTCGTAGAAGCCGGCTCAAACGCTCCTGGTCGGGGAATTCGCGAATCGAGGCGGGCAGGTACTCATAGACGCCGGTGCGGTCATGGGCTACACGGGTCCCGATCCACGGCAAGAGCCGGAAGGAATACCAATCATAGAGGGCTCGTAGCGAACCTCCGACCGGCCGGGAAAATTCCAGACAAATGAACCGGCCTCCTGGCTTGAGCACGCGGCGAATCTCCGTACAGGCTCGTTTCAAATCGCCCACATTGCGCATGCAAAACCCGGCCGTGGCGACATCGAAGGTCTCGTCGCGAAATCCCAGCCATTCCCCGTTCGCACGCAGACAGGTGATGCCGTGAGTCAGTCCTTTCTGCGTGATTTTCTGTCTGCCTTCACGCAACATCGCATCATTCAAGTCCACCGCCACTACGTGACCGCCGGATCCCATCCGGGGCGACACCAAGAGCGCTAAATCGGCCGTGCCGGCGCCGATATCGATGGCGCGCCCATCGCTCATTTCCGGAATCAGCGACGCCGTCATCCGTTTCCACCGATGATGCAAACCGAAACTGAGCAGGGTGTTATTCAGATCATACCGCCGTGCGATTGCTGTAAACATTCGCTGGACAGCTTGTTCTCTGGCCTTTCCGGACCATTGCGACACGACTCGACCGGCCGATCCGGCAGGCTCGGTCAAACCGGTCGTCTGCTTACGAAGCGGCAGCATCGCATGGACGTAGCATTCACCCAAAGACTTTGTCAAGGTAAGCTGTCCGGACTTATTGACTTCTTCATAATCACTGATAGACTGAGCCAGTTTCTACCTATTGGAGCCCTATGCGCCTCTCCATTTTTTGGCGGCTCACCATCGGCTTTCTCGCCATCATTGTCCTGGTCTCCGGGGTGAATTTATTCGCTCTGCATCAAATTCGGCAAATCACCGAGTTTAGCAATGCGCTCGTGTCCACACACTATCCCGCTATCGATAGCGCCAAATGGCTGATCGACAGCATCTACGCCCAAGTGCGGAATGAAAAAAAGTACTTAGCGGTGCGCGATGACATCTTTTTAAAACACTTCGATACTGATGCCCGTGAATTTCAGCGCACGCTGGACGCGCTCCTCGAGCAGGAAGGATCTCCTGACGGGCAACACACGTTGAAGGAAGTCGAAACACTGCATGACGACTATCGAATTCTGTTTCATACGGAAGCTCGATTAGAACCTGTGCGCACCCGCAAGATGAGTAAAGAGTACGACGCTCAACGCGATGCCATCGTCACGACGATCACAAAGCACTTGGAAACCTTCATGGATCTTCACGCAGCGTCGATCAGCACCGTCATCAATGACGGTCGGCGACGATCGGAGCAAGCCGGTGTCGTGACGAAACAGTTGGTGATCCTGGCGCTCTGCTTGGGGCTGTTACTGGCAAGTCTGGCCACCTATAGTATTTTGTCGCCGTTGCGGCGTTTGCAAGAACACATTCGCCAAATCGGTCTCGGTAATTTCAAGACGGCGGTCAATGTCTCGGCGCCCAGCGATCTGCGCGAACTGGTGGAGTCCGTAGGAGCCATGGCAAAAAAACTTCAGGAACTGGACGACCTCAAAGCCGAGTTCGTCTCGCATATCACGCATGAACTCCGCTCGCCGCTCACGGCTATCCATGCCGGCACGCAACTTTTGTTGGAGGAAATTCCCGGGACAATCACCGAGCAGCAGCGCGAAACACTGGAGCTCATGGTTGAGAGCAGCCGGCAACTCATCGACATGATTTCCAGCCTGCTCGATCTGTCAAAAATCGACGCGGGAATGATGGAGTACCGGATCGTCTCGTCGGATATCAAACGCGTCTTGGATACCTCGGTGAACAAGATCCGCCTGCTGGCGGACCGGGAACGGATTCGAATCGTCATCGAAGCGCCGAGCGGACCGGTCTTTGCCCCCGTCGATGAATCGCGTATGCAACAGGTGCTGGACAATCTCCTCTCCAACGCCCTGAAGTTTAGTCGTGAAGGAGGATCGATCTACTTACGAGTGGAGCCTGACCAGAAGGAAAAAGTCTTGCGGATTTCTGTGACGGACACCGGTCGCGGAATTGCCCCGCAATCGCTCCAGCATATTTTCGAGCGATTCTATCAGGGCGGGGTACGCGCTCGCGGCGGCGCCCCCGGAACCGGGATCGGGTTGGCATTGGCGAAACGGGTCGTGGAAGCCCACGGTGGACGCATTTGGGCCGACAGCGAACTTGGCAAAGGCACGACGATGAGCTTTGTCCTCCCCCTCGGCGGATCCTAATATGCCGAGCATCAGACAGCTATGCATGGGCGGGGGACCGCCGGCCTTGCTCGCGATTCTCGTCGCCTGCTCGGAACTTCCCACTCCGACCTCGACCGTTCCAACTGCCCCGCCTTCACCCGGTTCATCATCCGGCCCCTTCTTCCTCGTGGACGCCGGCGAGGCCAAAGCCTATCGCGCTCTTGCCAGGGAACAAGACCTTCACCTCGCCACCTGCGCGCAAGAACGTACCTGTGAACAGGCCCATTTCTCACGAGCCTTGTTGGCGCTCTTTGATAACCAACAGACAGCGGCCAAACATTTCCAGGAGGTGATTGCCGGAGCGCCGAAGAGCCGGCTGGCTATCGCCAGCGGCGACTGGCTGACCTTGCTTCAAGAAGGTCCGTCGGAGCATGAACGACACGGTCACTTGGCCAAGGCCACTCAAAGTGTGATTCTTGAGCTGCTCAATCGAGAGCAGGCGGTTAAGGAAGAATTGAACGTTCGGGAGCGGAAACTCAAAGACCTCTCGACACAACTCGAAACCCTCAAACTAATCGATCAAGAAATGAACGAAAAAGCTCACCGACTCAGACCTCGAACGCGAACGCTTCAGGGCCTGCCTGACCCCACCGACGCACCGAGGTAACGGAGTCACACCATCTTGCCCAGGCGATCGCTGGTTCATCGGCAAGATACACGAAGACGAACGACGGTAGAGTATCGTGGGGAGTTGCGGCTATCCGCCAAATGGGAGCACGACCGGCACAACGGCGGCGGCAGGTGCAAAGTTGGAAAACATGAGCGTTGCGGCGACGGCCCATTCAATGAACGGCTTGGGGTAAATGCCCAGCACGAGCGTTCCGGCCAACCCGACGTAAATGACCGCCTGCATGGAGGGCGACACAGTGAGCGGCGAGCGATCGATCGGCTCATTGATATACATCTTCTTGACGATGATGAGATAGTAATACATCGAGATGACGATATTTACCAACCCGACGATGATCAAGGTATAGAGTTCCTCTTTAATCGCCGCCAAGAAGATGTAGAGCTTCCCGATAAAGCCTGCCAGCGGTGGAACCCCCGCTAATGACAAGAGGAACACCAGCATGGCGAAGGCAAGAAATGGGGAGCGCCGGTTGAGTCCGCTGTAATCGTCGATTTCATCGCTTCGAATCAGATTGCTGACGGCGATCACAACGGCAAACGCCCCGACATTGGCAAAGACGTACGTCAGCAGATAAAACAGAATTGCATCCTCGCCCATCTTGGTGCCCGCCGCCAATCCGATCAGCACATTCCCGATTTGCGCAATGCCTGAATAGGCCAACAGGCGCTTGATGTTCTTTTGCGCGATGGCCACGATATTTCCATACGTCATGGAGAGAATCGACACACCCACGAGCAAGAGAACCCACGCGGGCTTGAGCGCCGCTAAGGAGACGAAGAACAGACGCACTAAAATAGCGAACGTCGCGGCTTTGGGAGCGATGGATAAGAATGCCGTGATAGGGGTGGGTGCTCCATGATACGTGTCGGGTATCCAGGAATGGAACGGCACGGCGCCGATCTTAAATCCCAACGACGCAAAAATGAGCAAAAAGCCGATGGCCAAGCCCGGCGTCCAGGCCGTCGCAGCGATTTCGGAGAAGAGAATCTTGCCGGTCTCGCCATAGACAAGGCTGATACCATAGGTCAAGAGCCCCGCCGCAAACACGCCTAGAATGAAAAACTTCAGACCGGCTTCATTGGATGCGGCATCCTCTCGCAGATACGCAACGAGGACATAGAAGCCAAAGGTGGAAAATTCCAGCGTGATGAACATCGAAAGCAGATCATTGGCCGAGGCCATCAACATCATGCCTAAGGCCGACATGAGCACCAGGAAATAGTACTCGCCCTTGAAAAACCGGAACCGCTGCACGTAATCCCTGGAGGCTAAGAGCACCAGCATGGTAGCGCCGACGATCAAAATTTTAAAGAAAAGCGCCATCCGGTCCAGCACGAACATATTGGCGAACAGCGTCCCGCTCACGCCCTCTACATCAAACCACACGAGATTCGCCAGCACGATGGCGAGACCGCACACGCTCAAATAAGCCAGCTGCTCCTTCGGCAACTTCGGCATGGCGAAATCCACGATGAGGACGCCGCACAGCCAGAGCGTGAGAATAATCTCAGGCAACATCAAAATGAGATCGGAGCCGGTGACGTTGAGTGTAAAGGTCATGGGTTATCCACGTGCTGAGTGCTGAGAGCTGAGTGCTGAGTATTGTCTTGACCGCCGACGCTCAGGACTGAGAACTCAGGACTCAGCACTTCTGCTTTGAGCGGCACCACTTCGGTGATCCGAGCGATCAAAGGATCCACTCCGGAACGGATGATGCTGTAGAAGTGGCCTGGGAAAATTCCGAAAAAGATGCTGGTCGCGATCATGAGAAGCAGCGGCATGCGATCGACCATGCCCACGGCATCGTGCGCGTGGCTGTATTGCTCCACGGTCGGCCCGTAGAAGATCCCTCGCATCATACGGAGCAGATAGGCCATCGTCAGGACGATCCCGACGACCGCCACGATGACTTGAATGGGATATTTATTCCAACTGCCGACAATGATCATCACTTCGGCGATGAAGTTGACGGTACCCGGCATACCGATAGAAGCAATACAAGCAATGATGAAGCAGGACGCGATAAACGGCATGCGGTTGACCAGGCCGCCCAGCGAGGGAATGTCGCGCGTATGCGTCTGGTCGTAGACCCATCCGGCCATGGCGAACAACATGCCTGTGGCCATGGCATGCGCAAACATATAGAGCACGGCCCCGGACAAACTGATGTAGTCGAGCGCGGCCATACCGAGAAAGACATAGCCCATATGGCTCGAACTCGAATAGCCGATGACATATTTCGTGTCCTTGGCATAATACGCGACGAACCCGCCATAGATAATACTGAACACGCAGAGAATGGCCGCAATCGGCATCAATTCGCGCGTAGCTTGCGGCAGAATCTCGAAGGCCACGCGGATGATGGAGAAATGCCCCAGCTTCATCAGCACGCCCGCGTGCAACATGCTTGTGGCGGCAGGTGCCGCCGCATGCCCCACTGGAGACCAGGAGTGCAACGGCCAAATCGGCGCAATGGATGCGAATCCAAAAAAGATCAGCAACCAGATCAAGGTCGCGAGCGGTCCGGAGAACTTGGCTTGTTCGCGCAGAACGAGGATGTCAAAGGTGTTGAGACCCGAGAACTTGTAAATGAGCAAAATGCCCATCAGGGCCAAAACGGCCCCGGCAGAGAGGAACAGGACCAGTTTCATCGCGGCGTATTCTTTGCTGTTGGATCCAAAATTGAAGATGAATCCGACCGAGTCCCGCTTTGCTCGCTCCTCCGGTGAGGTCATCGCCAGATAATT
>DATEPO010000372.1:0-19457 GCA_035273145.1 Nitrospiraceae bacterium | reverse complement strand
CGTAGGAGAGTTATCAGCCTAAGCCGCGGTAAAAATTCTGTCAACTCGTGATCATCCTACAATCCGTCATTAACACTCCTACAGTATCCGGAGTTATAGTGAAGCTTCGGTCGAGTTCTGCGCTCCACTCAGTCCTGCTTCAGTGCACTCAAGGCAAAGGCGGCGATGGCGGCGGCGGCTGAGACGTTTAATGAGTCTGTTGCGGAGCGTATTGGAATGTGAAATCGAATCGAGGCTTGCGCAAGGGTAGACGGCGAAAGTCCGCGACCTTCATTTCCGAATGCCACAAGTGCGCGCCGGGGCCGCGTTCGAATGTCCTGGATGGGTCGCGTGCAGGCGCTCGGTAGTTCGGCCGTCAACATCGCGCAATGGAATCTGCTAAATAGCGTGACGCCCGGAACATAAAAGATGGGCAACTTCAGGAGCGCTCCGGCAGTTCCCCGCACGACTTTTGGATTAAAGACATCGGCGGAATCCGATGAGAGCCACACGGCATCCAGGCCAAATGCCACAGCGGTCCGAATGATAGGACCGACATTGGCGGGATCTTGTAGACATTCACCATAGAATCCGAATAGCCCGGGCTGCTGAAATACCACTTCCTGTTTCCAGACCGGTTGGCGGACAACTGCCAACATGCCCGATGGAGTCCTCAGATCCGATAACGTGGCCAACACTCGCTCCTGACAGACATAGATCGGACAGCCACTCTGTTTGGCGCGATCTACCAATGATTGATCTGCCGTAGTCAGACTCGCCTGCGTGACCACGAGAGCCTGAAAAGAAGTAGGATGGCTCGTCAGAAGCTCTTCAATGGGCTTGGGACCCTCTATGATAAAGAGACGCTCGGCATCCCTGGTTTTCTTGTGCCGAACGAGATCGCGAATCAAGGCCGCTTTGACGGCCGCTAATTTATGCATAATCCACCGTTATCCACAGCTCCGTGCGTACCGACATAATGCAGACGCTACATCGCTCGAGGTTGCCGCTACTCAAATAATCAACAACTATCCACAGGCGTACAAAACGATAGCATCTTTCGATGCCCTTATAGAAAGGCCAAAGAATGCGTTTCCTAAACATGACGTTAATTCATTCGTATTGCCATGTCGCCTTCTTTTACGGCATAGTTGTGTCACAATGGACAAACCTCAAGAGACCTTCAGGCTTAAGGTGAAGATTGACGGACAAGAGTTCGAGGCCGAAGGTCAATCGGATCTTGTGACTCGACAGTTTGAGGCGTTTCGCCTCCTGATTCAAGGGGCGAGGCAAGTTACCGGCGAGCATCCGACTCACCTGGAAGAACGCGGTTCGCTTGATCTAGCGCCGCACGAGGCGATCCCTCAAGCGAGTCACCGCGACGCCGATCTCGCGAAGCTGTTCCAGGTGTCACCGCAGACACAACTTCTCTCTCTTTGTGAACCGCCCGGGGGCAAATACCCGGGAGCTGACGCTGTGCTCTTGTTGCTCTTAGGGCATAAACGGTTACGGAACGAAGAGGATGTTCCTGTCACTGTGCTGACAGAGTCACTGAAACAATCGGGATGTCCTGTTAAGCGGATGGATAGAATTCTGACGGTTTACATGAAGGATCATTCGGTCGTCCGATCCGGCAGGGGCAAAGGCGGCAAATATCGGCTCACAAACCTTGGGCTCAAAAAAGCCGAGATCATGCTCGCTGCAACAAGTAAATGAATGGAAATGAGCCTAAAGAGAGTCCTTGGGCTGCTCCTCCTCATCCCTGCATAGTTCATCCTTTACTTCAGTTTAATCCAATTATCGGTCAGCGTTCGTGAATCCCTCTCCTCGGATTGCCTCTCACTGTCTGATTCGCTATCATTCGCTCAATGCCGATTGGGCCAAACATACAGGCCTGGCGCGTATCGCGCGGACGCTCTCTCCTGGCACTCGCTACCAAAGCCGGTCTGCCAGTCGAGTCGCTGGAAGCGATCGAAACAGGGCAAGCAGACCCCTCGCTTTCTATGCTGGAAGCCGTAGCGTCTGCGCTGGGCGTGCCGCCTTCATGGTTGCACGGCGATCCGAAGCATCTGGAATTACTCACGGCCGATTCCGACGGAGAGGAGTCTGAATTGCCGTCGGTGGATAGCATCGATCCCGTCATCGGACGCATTCTGAACGTGGCTCAGCATGAGCGTGAACTCTATGTCCTGCTAACCAGACTCCTGCAAGCGGGCGATCCAAAACTCATTCGGGCCGCGGAAGTGAGTCTTCGGAGTCTGGTCAAGCAAGCGAAACAAGCGACGGTGCCATGGCAGAATAGACCCCCAGGCCATTTCGAGCCGCCGTCGGATTGATAGACCCCTGAACGTCATCACGTCGTAAAGTCTTCATGTCCTCGGATCGACTTTACGGCCTGATGACTTTCCGACGTTCGGACCGGTCATTCCCCACTCTATATAGCATCACTGCGACAATCGCCACGGCAATTAAGCCGGGCCAGCCGTCGAGTGGCGGGGCCTCGAACACCTTGAACGGGTCGGCGCTCATGGTTGGCCACAGCGAACTGAGTGCAATGGGGATGGCCAGCACAATCCCCATGAGCGCTTCACCGGTAATCAATCCTGCGGCATATAAGAGTCCCCGCCGCGGGAGTTGATCCCTGCTCGGACTTTTCCGTTGCGCCAAGGCAGCAATTAATCCGCCGACAACAATGGCCGCGGACAGCTTCAATGGTAAATAGATGCCGAGCGCGATGGCCAGTACCGGCACGCGAAACGCGGCGCCCCGTATTTCCTGTCGGCGATCGATGACGATCACGACGAGGCCGATGCCTACGCCGAGACCGACCAGCGTCCACGGCAGTCCGGCCCCGAATACACTTTGCGTGAGGCTCGCCATGAGCATCGCTTGCGGCGCGCTGAGCGGATGAGAATGCGCAGCCGTCACGTCTCCGATTCCATACTTGGCTTGCAACAGTGTCAGGATCGGCACAATGACCACCGCACCGGTCAGCACGCCGATCACTTGCATGATCTGCTGTTTCCAAGGCGTCGAGCCGACGAGATGTCCGGTTTTCAAGTCTTGTAAGTTGTCCCCGCCCATTGCGGCCGCACAACACACGACGGCTCCGATCACCAGCGCGGCGGCCGGTCCGCTGGGATGGCCTTGCCCCATGAGCAAGACAAGCAACAACGATGACAGCATGATCGTCGCAATGGTCACCCCCGAAACGGGATTGCTGGAACTGCCCACGAGTCCCGCCATATAAGCCGCAACCGACGCAAAAAGGAAGGCGGCGATCACCATGATGGCCGTCATCATCACGCCGATGGTCAAGCTCTGTACGACAGTTACATAGATCCAGGCCATCGGGACGAGAGAGAGCATAAAGGGCGCGACAAGCCAGACTATTGGCGCGTCCCGTTCCGTCCGTAGAGCACGGTCAATCCCGGCAGGAACCGGCGAAACTTGATAACTGTTCCTGAGCGCGTGGATGCTGTCCAGCACCGGACGGCTCAGCTTCGTCAACGTCCACAGTCCTCCGATCAGCATGGCCCCAATGCCGACGTAGCGGATCTGATTGCTCCAGATATGTTTGGCCGCGGCAAGACCATTCACATTCTCTGGCAAACCGTTGATGAGGCCGTAGATCGGCAGAAGGACCATCCAGCCCAAGACGCCTCCCAAGAAGACGACAGCGGAAGTCTGCAATCCGATGATGCATCCGACCGCAAGCAGCGCCGGCGAGAGATTAAGCCCCCCGTAGATGACGGATCGTCCGACGTGGGCAGCACCTTCCAAGGAGTCGGACCAGAGCCGCATTCCGCTCTCGCCGAATTTGATGGCGGCGCCGACGAAGGCGGCGGCCAGCAGTACCCGAAAGTCCTTACCGGTTTCCGACTGATGCTTTCCTGATGGTGCGGCAGACCCATCGCGCTCTGAACCGATCTTCAGCACCTCCGCCGTTGCCATGCCTTCGGGAAATCGTAAGGCCGCCGTCACAATCAACGCACGCCGTAGCGGGATCGTGAAGAGTACACCCAGTAGGCCGCCGACAGCCGCAATCACCGTCGTCTGCCAATAATCAAACTCGGACCAATATCCAACAATGACGAGCGCGGGAATCGTAAAGATGACGCCGGCCGCCAGGGCCTCGCCGGACGAGGCTGCCGTCTGAACGATATTATTTTCTAAAATATTTGAGCGACGAAAGAGGCGCAGGATGGCCATCGAGGCGACCGCGGCCGGAATCGACGCGGACACCGTCATGCCGGCAAAGAGACCAAGATAGGCATTGGCTGCGGCAAGGACCGCTGCAAGAAGAATGGAGAGGAGGACGGCCTTGACAGTGATTTCAGGAAGTGAGACGCCGGCGGGGACGACTGGACCGGGATCATCCTTCATCGGCGGTCATCGCAATACCATTCTAAAAGGCAAGCAGCACGCATGATCTGGCGCGATCATACATGAAAGCCATCTCTTTCTGTACCTGGACTTTCACCCCGGCTCAGGATACAGTTTTTAGGGAGGCGCGACGGTATGCACACAATCGGCTCAACGTTACTGGAGCGGCTGTACAAGCTGGGCCTTCGCCATATCTTCGGCATCCCCGGCGATTACGTCCTCAGCCTGTACCAACTCATCGAGCAGTCCCCCATTCAACACATCGGCACGACAAGAGAAGATTGTGCCGGCTATGCGGCAGACGCCTATGCGCGGATCAACGGAATCGGCGGCGCCTGCGTGACCTACTGCGTCGGCGGCCTCAATATCGTCAATGCCGTGGCGTGCGCCTATGCCGAACGCTCGCCCGTCGTGCTGCTGTCGGGCTCTCCCGGCCTTTCTGAACGTGTGCGCAATCCCTTCCTCCATCATATGGTGCGCGACTTCACTACACAGAAAGAAGTGTTTGAAAAGATCACGGTGGCGTCCGTTATCTTGGACGATCCCTTGACGGCGGAACGTGAAATCGACCGTGCGTTGGCAGCGCTGCGGCACTACAAGCGTCCCATTTATCTTGAAATCCCTCGGGACCTTGTCCATACGCCGATTCATATTGCGACGTCACGGCCGTCGTTCGCACCCGACAAAAGCGACCCGGCCGCCTTGTGTGAAGCCGTTGCTGAAGTGCGGGAGATGCTCGCTACTGTGGAACGACCGGTGCTCCTGGTCGGCGCCGAAGTGCATCGCTTCCACATGCAGGACGAGCTGGCCCAGTTCATCGAACGCATGAATATCCCGGTCGCGTCGACACTGTTGGGCAAATCGGTGATCCGGGAAGATCATCCGCTGTTTGTCGGGGTCTATGGCGGATTGATCGGCCACGATGAGGTGCAGCGCTTCGTCAATGAGGCGGATTGTCTGGTCATGCTGGGATCGATTCTTACGGATTTAGAAGATCTCGATCCGCAGTCGCCGGTCATGCGAGCCGGGCGGACCGTTCATGCGACCGCCGATGCCGTCACGATTAAACATCATCGCTATGAAGGCGTCTATTTCGAGGATTTTGTGCGTGCGCTAATTGCCGCACCGATGCCGCGCTTTCCTGCGCGCGCGCTCCCGATCTTCGAAGGCGCCTTGCCGGAAGTGCCGGTGGTTCAGGGGCCGGCTACTCTTCGTGGTCTCTTCAGCCATCTCGAAACACTCTTGGATGAGAAGACGCTGGTCATCGCCGACATCGGGGAGTCATTGTTCGCGGGCGCCGATTTGCGCGTGCGCCGCCGCAGCGAATTTATGTCCCCTGCCTACTATACGACGATGGGATTTGCCGTACCGGCTGCGGTGGGAGCAGGATTTGCCGATTCAGCCTTACGCCCGATCGTTCTGGTTGGAGACGGAGCCTTTCAAATGACCGGCTCAGAATTAAGTACGTGCGTGCGCTATGGGCAGATCCCGATCGTCATCATTCTCAATAATCGGGGCTATTCGACGGAGCGGGAAATTCTCGACGGGCCATTCAACGATGTGCACGAATGGCGCTATGAAAAAATGTGCGATCTCATAGGAGGGGGCGTTCCTCATTATGTCAATACGCATGGCGACTTGATTCAAGCCCTCGAGTCCGCTTTTTCAGATCAGACCCGGATGCATGTGCTGAACGTCATCCTGGACCCTGCCGACCGGTCCGCTGCCATGATGCGTCTCGCCCATCGTCTTGCCAAACGGGTGGCTGCTCGTGAACTCTGAGACAGCTGTGAGAATAGCACCATCTTTTCTGTCTTGAATCGTAGAGCGGTTATTCGCCCGCTTTCTCCACCTGCCCCGCCGTTCGGTCCGCCGCTCTTTGTAACGTTCCTTCCACAGCTTTCGCTTTCTCAATCGGCGTAGCGATAGCCCGTTCGATCGCCTCAGCCGCCTTCTCCGTCGGCGTTGCGATGTTCTCGGTGGGATTGTCCCTCTGACATCCTACACTCCAAAAGCATACGAGCATAAGGACGGCAGAAACGGTCCCCGCGGTTTGTTTCATACTTCCCTCCCCTTATCCAAGACGAACAGCCCGTGGTCTATAGAGAGAAGTATAGATGAAGCCTGATAGTCTCATGGCACTTGGGAAGGATGTGGCGGCAGGCAGGTCTGCGCAACGGCCAGATAATTCCACGTGGCAATATCGCTCCGGCGCAGACCTAATCATGAGGTCAGGAAATACTCGTCCTACTCGACGTTCTCCATGCCGGGTCCGAGGCCCATCGTCGCGCGGAGGAGATCGTGACGGGTTACGGAGAAAGTGACCTCGCCATCCCGCTGCACCGGCAAGTTGAGCAAATGGCACGTTCCCATGATATCGATGGCATCGGCGATGGTCGTACTCTCATGCACTGAAATTGGGCATCGCGTCATAATGTCGGTGGCGCGAAGTCGACGGAGGTCATGGCCGTTTCGCGACGCTTCGAGCACATCGATCTCGCTGATAAACCCAACGATCCGCCCATCGGCATCCACGACCGGCCCGCCTGTGATATGGTCTCTCACCAGATCGACGGCAATTGATGCGGCATCCTGATCAAACCGAAATCGTGTGGGATTTGTCGGCACAATCTGGCCAATTGTCCGCAGTCCTTCTGCAGGAACTCCTGGAATTCCCATCGCGGCTCCTCCTCTGTCTTGTAATGATCAATCAAACGACAAGCAACTTCCTGCACCCTAACCGGGTCACGGCTTCTCAGCAATCAGGTTGAGATAGCATGGTCTGTCCTCATCGGGAGGACGTGGCCGACCTTGGGGGAAAACAGTTATGAGCGGGGTCAGAAACGACCATGACTGAACGACCTGAAGATAGCGGAAGCATGAAAACATGGAGAATAGTTGAGTCCTGTCAGAAAGGAGCCTACAATCACCGGGTTTATACAGCGAATTGTCACAGCATGAGGACCGTCACTGCATGCAAACCGGACGGCGAGGAACACTCTGTGTACTGATATTGGCGAGCGTCCTGCTTAGCGGGTGTTCCTCCGCGATGCGGTGGACTCAAGACCCTCCCGATGTCCCAAGCTGTGTACCGGATCGCTTGCTCACATGGGAAGACTTTCGGCCGAAAGCCGAAATCGGCCGACGCGCTGCGGAGACCGCCGTTCGGTTTCATCTCGAAGCACACTCCCCTCCTCGCATTCTGGCTCTGTTCGATCCCAAGTTATCATGGGTACGCGCGGACTTCGCCTATACCATGAACCCGTTAAAGATTCGCTCATCGGAACAACTGCTCCGCCATGAGCAACTGCACTATACGATCAGTTGCATGCTGGCCCGTGAAGCCAATCTCTCGCTCTTGAACGGCGGCGATCCCAAAGCGATGTTGATCTTGTTGAACGCGGTGGCCACCCGGATGAATGTGCAATATGATGCGGAGACAAATCACGGGCTGAATCGTCAAAAGCAGCAAGAGTGGGAAGAGGCTATTCAGAAGAGCTTACTGGCAGGTCCGTTAACGAAGCCGCTGACAAAAGCGCTGAGTGGAAATCTTCGTTCACATTCCGATTAACCGCTGTGCTGGTTTCGGCACTCGCCTTTATCGAGCGTATAAAACTTCCCCGCAATCCCCACCGACCGTCCCACCGACCGAACCGCGTTCTGACTCTCGCAATAATCGAACTCAGTCGTGTAGACGGAAAACATGACATAGTTGGACCGCTTCGTACGATCGGTTAAGACCGTCAGCACGCTCGGCGTCTGTGCATTATCGTGAGCCGAACGACCGGGAATCGCAATTGATTGCAGGATGGAGGTCAGCATCGCATCGGACGCGCTTTGCCGTTCCTGAGCGACGACGGCCAACACTTTCTGTTGATATTCGAGCAAATCCGGATTGGACGCCCCGAGTATCGCGAGCATTCCGCCGGCCAGCAGGAGCACCATCATCCCTTTGGCACGCTGTGTTCTCATAGCCCTTCCTCCATACGTACAATCAATATACGTAATGAACGCAAGATGCATGCCGTAGAATTGTTGCTAGTACTGCAGAGAAAGTTACGGATAGTAGAAGAAAAGACAGCATGAGGAAAAGCGGCTGGTCACAGGCCCGTACAGAATTGCACGAGGCGAGCCCAAGAATGGCTAACGGCCGGTCTGCTCCAATCGCTTGAGGGCACGCATCATGAGCGGGTCCTGAAGAGCCACTTCGCTCAGCGCGTCCATGAGATGGAGCTGCCTCGTAGCAACGAGGTTCTTCGCCTTGGCGTAGTGCGCTCGACTGAAGCGGGCTACCGAAGGCTGACCATTTACAATCTGACATGCGAGAATTTCGCCACTATCGACCTCGAGCGTCCCGCCTTCTTCAATGAGACGTCGCGCTTGTGTGACAGTAATACCATGCACGCCGGCGAAATCTGCCAGCCCGCCGGTTTCGATCAAGCGTCCGTCCGGCATAATGCACAGCCGCTTGAAATGGGGGGACCAGTCTTTCCGAAAATCGATGTAGTGAATAGCCCCCAATGCCCTCTTCCCGCCGCCAGGCGTGTGCGCACTCTCCCCTAACGTGTGTTGTCTGAGTTTGTCCTGCAGCTCAGTAGCTAACGTCCGATAAAACACGCGGGCGCTCGCTTCTTCCAGCGATATGCCATACGACCGAACAAGCTGCTCCGCCTCTGCATATTGCATGACGTCCAGGACCCAGGTCTGTTTCGGTTCGAGGCCGGCGGGATCGATTTTGGACGTGAATACACCTTGCGTGACCAGAAGCCCCGTCTGGGGGTAGATATATATCCCTCCGTCGGTCAAGAGTTGCGTCATCACATCCAACGGAATCTCGTAACTCTCGGAGAGGACACGCGCGTGAGCCGAGAGGTCCTCCGGTTCCGTCATGGCGCACACCGTGACGTTCCCTGGCGGATCGGACTCCGTGTAGTCTTCGATCACGTTGTACAGAACGGGCGGCTTCTCAGTCTTTACGGGTTTCTTTTTAATTTTGTACATAGCGGCCAATGTATCCTAACTGGGTTGCGCTCAGCAATCAGCTATCGGGCCTGTTCGGACTGCGCTGAGTGCTGAAAGCTGACGGCTAATGGCTATCCCCATATGCCGGCAGCGTGGTCAACCTCGGATCGTCGACGGGGCCACCAACCGTGAAATGATACAGAGATTGAAACTTCATATCCTGAAAACCAAACACCTGATGCACCGGGTCGTCGAAAAAACATCCGATGCCCGTCGCCCGCACACCGGCCGCCTCGGCTTCCAGGTAGAGCACCTGTCCGATTACACCGGTCTCCCAGAACAGGCGTCGGTAAAACGAAGGGCCAGACCGGCGAATAGTCGATTCGAATTCGGCGATCATGCCCAACGAAAAGGCTCCCGCTCCGGCGATCTCCTGATGACAGCTCACTTGAGTCGCCAATTGGCCGGCATCGCCTTCTTGTAAACCATAGAGTGGAAGATCATCGGGACACCCCGGCGGCCGTGTCCATGAAAAATGGCTGTGCATCGCTTCGCGCAAATGCGCCGATTTGGCAGGATCGCGAACCAACGCATACAAACCTTGAGGTAACCCATCAACGCGATGAACAAATAGGGCGAGATGGATCGCGGCATTCCAGGGAATGGCATCCCACGGCATGGGGCGACGCTGAAGGGCGTGCTCGCAGCCAGGCATCACGCGAGCCAACATGAGAAAAAACCGATCCGCGGAGATCGATGTCTTCCCGTCGAACGCGAGCGCGCTCCGGCGTTGTCGAATAATATGGCCTGCTAAAAGTCGCTTTTCATGCCGCTCGTCATGCGTACATGGAAAGCGATCGAAAGAGGCACTGGTCCCCATATCAAGCTCAGTCGTCCGAGGGCCGGTGCGAGGTTTCCAGGAGGCTGCGGCTACGACGTCGATAATCTCCCATGGGTCGGGCTTCTCGCGGCTCAATCGATTCGCCCTGCCATGCCACGTCACGTGATCGAGCCGTTGAATCGCATCCGATTCAATCGTGAGCGGCAGGCTCGCTACCGCTGTAGTAGGCCCGGCAGGATGGCTGGGCCACACGACGGCGAGGCAATCCGGATGTTCGCGTTCCGCTTGTCCATAGTCCTCATCCCGGCCGATTCCCAATAAGGCAACGATGTCATCATCGGAGACATCATCAAGCAGGGCCATCTTCCATCCTAAGGTTGCCGCGGCAATACGGGCCGAGCCGATGGCATGGCCCACATCGTGCTGACAATACCGAAACGCGCGTTCGCCGTACTTCCATGACTCGCGCCAATGAATGGACGTCAACCCAAAAAGAAACGCCTCGGATGGAAAAGGTTGCCTGAGCTTCGCAAACAGATCGGACGGCCACTCAGCGCGCCGCTCCAGCCCATGCTCCTTGGACGCGTAATGGTACACACCAGGCCGTTCACCGATGCCGGGCAGATGATCAAGAACGAGATAGCCTTCGGTCGGATGCAGATTGCCGCTCGACGGATTGGTACGCAATGCCCACCGTGTATCGCCCACTTGCTTCCATGCAGATAATGCAAGGGCATATTCCAAAAATCTGGACAGTGTGGTCAGCGTGACCGGTTGAATCGGCACGGCGCTTGCTCGGTAGATCGCATCATAGGCCGGCGATACGGGCTGAGCCTCGGAGTCTACAAGCGGCAAGCGCACGAGGGGCGCGCCTTCATATCGTCGAAAGGGATTCGGCTGATTCGCCCAGTCCATGTATCCGAGCGCCCGCGCATAGCGATAGAAGTGATGCTTCGTCGCTTGGTGATAGCCTATGACCTGCATCGCAAGATCATCGGCCGGCTGCTCTGTCATCTTGTGATCATCCGTCATGTAGTGAGTCTACCGGTCGACTGAGAGCGAAGTAAACCGTCGTCGGATTGACCCTCCAGCTCCAATATCGTTATGCTCATGACCATGACATTTGATGCCTCTATTGCCGCACAGCGAGCGTTGCAACGTGCGCAGGCGTCCGGAGAGCTGGGCGAGCACCTCGCTGACGTGCTGGAAGCCGAGCGTATCTTTTCGGGGAGCATCGGTGACGAAGCTCTGTCCGCCTTTGAGAGGCTACAGGCATTGAGCAGCCCGTACGCTCAGGCGAAATCCTTCCAGGCTTTTTTGATTTACATCACGTGGCAACAGTTCGTCGAAGAAACGTCCGCGAAGCACGTCCATACCGGCCTCGCCCTGTGCGATCGGTATCTCGCGCAGTGGAATGATGGAAGCGCGGAGGCGAAGCAGATTGTAGAATTACGTACGTCGTACAAGGCGGCGCTTGGAGAGCATGAAGAGGAAGAGGACGAATGCGACGAGGATGTATTCAAAGGGGGAGACTGAGGAAAGAGGGAATTTGATGATCTGTTGATCTGATAATTGCTGAGGCAGAATCTGACGCGCTCATGATTTCTTATTGAGACTCATTTCAATCAACAGATCAACAAATAGATTATGTCTGAGCAAGACACGCACCGCGCCCGGATTTTTTTGCATCGTGGCGATATTCTCCAAGCGCGAACCGCCTATGAACAGGCCGTGCACGATGATCGGCTCGGAACAGAGCCTCAAGCCTTGGCCGACTCGCTCGGGAACCTGGGGAATGTCTGCGCGATGATGGGCGATTATGACACGGCTAACCGGTGTTATCGCGAGCTGCTGGCCATTCAACGCGAGCAGCGCAATCTTCAGGCCGTCGGTCAGACACTTGTGAACCTCGGCAATGTACAGGTTGAAGCGGGTCATCCTGAACAAGCACGACCCTATTATTTGGAGGCGTTGGATTTACTGGAACCATTGAACGACCATCGCGCGCTCGGCACGCTCTATGCGAACCTGGCGCTTTTGCATGCCGCGGACGGCCAAACCGACGCGGCTATCGCCACATTTCAGCAAGCGCTCGCGTCCCATCGGCGCGTCGGCAATGAAGAAGGCCTAGCGACCACCTATGGACAACTGGGAAAAACCTTCTTGCTGGCCGGCCATACTTCACAGGCTGAAAAATGCTTGAACAATGCCACCGAGCATTTCATTAAGCTGGGCAATGAACACGCTGAAGCGGCTGCACTTCGGCTGTTGGCCGATCTGTATGAACAGCGGGGGGACACGCTGTCGGCGATGCGATGCCTCGAGCGCACCGTTCGGATCGGACAGCGCTATGGGCTACCGCAGTGGCAGGAGGATGCCGCGCGCCTGGCCCGGGTGCAGGCTGAAGGAATTTGTTGATGTACTGATCTGTGTTGATTTGTTGATTGAACCGGACTCACATCCATAAATCGCCAGATCAACAAATTCATGAAGGAGGAACTATGACGGAAGAAGATGCCCGCCAACGTATTCAAACTGCCATTGATCAGTACGGGCAACATGCCGGTATGGCCATCGATTTGGTGATCAATGAAACACGATCCGACTTGGGAATCGAAACCGCCAATGACCTCATTGAAGAATTCGATCTGGAATTGCTCTATAACATCGCGCCCAGCGAATCCTATGGATCGGGCGGCTGAGGCAAGTACAAACGCAAAGGGCAAAAGTAAAAAACATCTTCTTGTAGATTCTCCCCTCGGCACTTTCGCCTTTTTATTGTTTACCTTTGCCTTGGTCCGGGCATGGCACTGATCTGGTGTTCTATTTCCGGACACGGATTCGGCCATGCCGCGCAAGTCGTGCCTGTCCTCAATGAACTGGGGCGCCTCATCCCCTCTTTGAAAGTCATTCTTCGAACCGCTGTCCCCGCTTGGTACTTTCAGGATCAATTACAAGTGCCATGGGATCTGAGTGTCTCCGAACAAGACGTCGGCTGCGTGCAGGAGGGACCGCTCCATATCGACGTGGGAGGAACGTGGGCTGCCTATCACCGATTTCACGAGAATTGGGAGGACCGGGTTACGGAAGAAACGACCGCCATTAAGAATCATTCGCCACACATCGTCATCTCCGATATTGCCTACCTCGCCATCGAAGCGGCTGCGAGCGCCAATATTCCGGTCGTCGGGTTGAGCTCGATTTGCTGGGACCAAGTGCTGATGCATTTCCACGATAAGGCGACGTCGGAATCTGCGTCTGTAATAAAACAGATCCAATGCTCCTACGCTCTGGCGGATCTCATGATTCGGGTGGCGCCGGCGATATCGATGCCGGTGTTTCGTCGACCGAGTGACATCAGTCCAATTGCCATGCGAGCGGAGGTAAATCGTCAAGGCGTACGGTATGCTTTAGGCGCATCCGTGGATGAGCGAATCGTCGTCATTGCTTTCGGCGGTATCCGACTCACGTCCCTCCCTTGGAATCGGATCGAAGCCATGACCGGCTATCGTTTTATTGTTCCAGGACCGGTCCCATCGGGGATTCAGCGGGTCGTGTCATCTGAGGCTCTTCCTTTTCGTTTCCAGACCATCATGGCCTCCTGCGATATCATACTCACCAAGCCTGGTTATGGAACCATTGTCGAAGCGGTCGCATCGGGGACACGCGTCGTCTACGTACGACGCTATAACTTTGCGGATGAAGTCAACCTGCTGGCCTATTTGCACAGGTACGGCTACGGACTCGAACTCTCGATAGAGGACTTTCTGAACGGGCGATGGGAGCAAACCCTGCAAGCCGTTATGGCGGTTCCCGCTTTACAGACTTCGCCTCCCGCTGCGACAGGAGCAGCGGAAGCGGCGGACATCCTCAAGCGGTATATGGGGTAAAAAGGTGATATAGGGCAAGGGATAGAAGGGGTGGTAAGAGGCAAGGTCTTTTTTCACTCTGCCTTTACCCCTTACCCTATTCCTCTTGATCCCTCTACCACATCCTCACATTGCCGTAACAATATCCTTCCGCATCGGTCCTAAAGCACCCAACAACTCCTTCTTTTCTCGTTCAGGAACGTTAAACTTGTTTAAGGTCGTGACCAAATCGCCGACCAGTGCATCAAATTGTTCATTGGTGATTGCCATTCCGGTATGCGTTGCCTTCATGTCACGCCCAGTGTACATGCATGGACCGCCGGACGCGGCACAGATCTGTTCGACAAGCATGGCTTTTAGGAAATATTCGCATTGGCAAATTTGCCATTGATGCGGCCGTCGTTCGCGACTCGTCCGACAAAATCGTCGACCACCGCCGTGATCTCCTTCGTTCCCAACCGTTCATAGAGAGATGACTGCGCCCGTTTCATCCCGCTTTCTTGCTTCATGGTAGTCCCAGATCCCGACATCTCGTTCGCCCAACCGACGCCCAGCATCAGCATCCCCGCTACAGGGAAACCGATGTCATAATGACTCGTCCTCATAGGCTCCTCCTTGTTGTTGTCGTAGCCGATATGGCTACAGGTTATGGGTCCATCACTGAACCGCCTAACCGTCGTTATCCTTGTAATGGCCCTCACCCTGCATTACGAGACGCACAAGAGTTTGGATGTTTCAGCTCAACAGTTTTGTCGTTTTAGATTTCTTTCCCAAGAAAGACGGTTGTCCCCGTCTGAGCGGCATGCGAGCACATGGGACTCTCAGACCGCCGCCTCTCCCTGCTCTATACATCCTTTTGCCTGAATACTTCGTAAGGTATGATATGATGCGCGTCCGGCGAGACGGCAGGCTCCACCGAGATGAGATGGCGCGCATGGACTTGCGGACCTCGACATCGATCGATTCTGATGTGTTCACATTGATCGCGAAGGGAGATCGTCGGGCCTTCGGGCGACTGTACGATCAATCCTCTCAGGTGCTCTTTACCCTCTCGCTCAGAATGCTAGGAGAACGAGAGGAGGCCGAGGATTTACTGCAGGAGGTGTACACGGAAGTCTGGCGCAAGAGCGTGCGGTACGATGAGCGGCGCGGCTCCCCTATGGCGTGGCTCATCACCTTAACCAGAAGTCGGGCCATCGATCGCCTCCGGGCTCGCGCGTCACGAGGACATGGCATGACGGATTCCATCGATGATGCGCCGATCGCCGACACGCAGGCGCATGATCCCACGCCATTCGATCAGCAAGCCGACGCGGAAGTACGGGTCCTGGTCGTGAAAGCGCTGGTTGAACTGCCCGCGGCTCAACGTCAGGCGCTTGAACTCTCATACTACGAAGGCTTGTCGCATTCTGAAATTGCCGAGCGGCTCAAAGAACCGGTGGGAACGATCAAAACCCGCATCAAGCTCGGCATGAGCAAGCTCAAAACGGCTTTGCAACCGTGCTGGAATTATGACTAGCCATGACGCATGAAGAAATCGAAGACGCGATCCCCCTCTATGCCATAGGGGCATTGGATCGCTCGGAGCGGACCGCAGTGGAGTCCCATCTTTTGACGGGATGCGGAACGTGCCATGTCCTGGCAAAGGACTACCAGGCCGTGGCCGGGCTGCTGCCGTTCGGCCTGCGGTCCGTTACTCCACCATCAAAATCGACAGTATTGGCGGCGGTCTTTCAGAATGCCGCTAGCGATGAGGGTGGTGCCGTCGCGGCCGATGGGCTGGGTTTTGGCGCATGGATCAATGAATGGCTTGCGCCATTTATTAAACCGTCTCTGCAGCCGGTCATTTCAGTCGTCCTGCTCATCCTCCTTGCCGGAACCGGCTGGTACGCCTGGATGACGCACCGGCAAGTCGCCAATGAAGCCGGTGAACGCGAGCAGATTGAAGCGGCGCTGCATGATGCTTCAACGCGAACGGCTGCGCTGCAACAGGACCTCACGCAGCAGGAGCAGGCGCTTGCCTCGCTGAAGGAAGAAGTCGAGCATCGGATCGGAACCGTCAGCGACACCCGAAACAAGCTCATTGAGCGGGAAGCCGAACTCGATATCGCGCGTGAACAACTCTCACGACGCGAACAGGAAACGGCGAACCTTCGAAAAGCCCTCGCGCAACGCGATGACATGCTGACGTTTCTTCGATCGGCGCACGTGAAGGTTGTCTCACTGGCCGGCATCGAATCGGCCAAATCTGCAGGCGCGTTCCTGTTATATGACAACGAGACCAAGAAAGCCTTTTTCTATGCGTTCAACATGCCGGAGTTACCGCCTGGGAAAACGTATCAGCTCTGGGCCATTGTCGATAAGCCGATGAGCGCCGGAACATTTAGAACGGACAGCGGCCACAAAAGCCGCGTCGTCCTGAAAGACCTGCCGGATCTGTCGCGCATCTCAAAATTTGCCGTCAGCCTGGAACCGGAGGGCGGCCGTCCTCAACCAACCGGCACCATTTATCTCGCCGGACAGACGTGATGACGCGAGACGTTACTTCGTTAATCGTCAGGGCGCCGAAATAATGAAGTAAGTGACTCATTGAGTAACTGGTGAGAAGACGCTGGACGTCAATTACTCATTTACTTACTCGATCACCTTCCGATACTTCCCCAATGGATTAACGATTCACGTTGACTCCGTAGCTGTGATAAGATACCGCCCGTTTGCTTAAGATCCGCACAGATTACGCAGAGGACCTATGTCGTTCATTAGTGACAGAGACGTGGAGTTTATGCAGATGGCATTGGACCAGGCGAGGCTTGCTCCTGCTTTGGGCGAAGTGCCGATTGCTGCGGTCATCGTGATGGACGGGCAGTTGCTCTCGCAGGTACACAATTTTCGGGAAGTCTGGCAGGACCCGACTGCGCATGCCGAAGTCGTCGCCATCCGAGAAGCCGCTACGAGACTCAAGACCTGGCGCCTCACAGGGACGACTATGTACGTAACCATCGAGCCTTGCTCCATGTGTGCGGGCGCAATCATCCAGGCCCGCGTGTCGCGGCTTGTGTTTGGCGCACGCGATCCTAAGGCCGGCGCCTGCGGTTCGGTATTCAATCTGCCAAGTGAACGCCGATTAAATCATCGTGTCGAAGTGTGCGGCGGTGTGTTGGAACTGGAAAGTCAGGAGCTGATGCAGACCTTCTTCCGACGCCTACGGCAGACGGAGGTCAAGGTGGAGGTCGAGGCAGACCTTACAGTAGAAGGATGGACCTCAGCGTAAACTTGCGGGTTCGACATTTGAAGCGGAGAGGTGCGAGAGTGGCCGAATCGGGCAGTCTCGAAAACTGCTGTCTGGGAAACTGGACCGTGGGTTCGAATCCCACCCTCTCCGCCACATTTATTAACCGATTCAATTACTCCCACTACCTTCCAACAGCTTTTCTTTAACCTTGTCAATGGCCTCGGGTTCGACCTTTCGAGGCTACATGGCTACACAAATCTTCCGCCGCATACGGCACGCTCGTAGGGGCTATTACTATACCAGAGTAACGGTCCCTCGTGACCTTTCTGGTATCCTTTCTCCACGACGAGAGATTGTCCGGTGTCTCGGGACAACACACTACCGGGATGCCCTCGTACTCGCCGCTCAAGAATGGAAAAGCAAGGCCGATAGGATACGTTTCAGGCCTCGTCTCAGGCACGGTCTCAGCGGGGTTCAATCTAGGCTCCTAGTTCTCACTGCGTCAGTCTTAAAGACCCGTCGGATGCTCACACCAAACTAGGTTAGTAGCTATACTTGTCCTATCCTCCATCGCAGGCAATTCCTGAAACTTACGATTAACCAAATGAGAATGGAGAATTTACCATGAAACTATCAGGTCGCCTAGGCTCATTCACAGCCCTCGTCCTCTCAGCCGCCCTCACTGGTGCTTCCCTGGAAACAGTCGGCTGTACTCTCCTGGACGTACCAAAGAATATTCTCGGAGGTCTCAAGAGGACAGATGTCGAAGCAGCAACAGCAGCTCAAAAGCAAGCTGCAGTGGAAGAAGTCCCACCGAGTGTCAAGGAACTGGCTGAGATCAGAGAAGTCTTACACCGGATGGTAGCAGCGGGAGAGCTGACACAGAACCAGGCAGAACTGAAGTTCCTGGAGGAAAGATCTAGGATCATGAGTCAGGACAGGCAATTAGCGCAGCAGCGAAACATCGCAGCGATGGAGATGTTTCAGCAATCGTTAAATTCAATTCGGTCAACGAATTGCTACTCAACCGGTCGGGGATCGGCCTCCTGTTATTCTTACTAAGGGATCTGGAGCGCCTAGCGGCTGAACGTCTGCGAACTCCATGTCATCTTAGTATCCGAAGGCCCTAATAAGACATGAATCGCATGGGGTACTAACGATTAGAGACTTGATAGTTCCCGCCCTGAGGTCTTTCACTATGGCGCTGGCCTCAACGTAGCTTTGTGCTTCCCCATAGTGAGCCGTCATCGACTGATCCTTTAAGCCTATAACAACCTTGTAATAGGTCGGCGTGATCCGCGTACCGCGAAACGCTTCAAGTTCCTCCACCAGTTTATGGACCTCTCTCCACATATAGTACTGATCTTTGAGTAATTCCCGTAGCTCCATATCGTATGTCGCCTGCCATTTACCGCCGTGCTTCCATAGGTCATTCATTTCCTCCTGGCTGTGACGACTCTGAAAGGGCAACACATCGGCGTAACGTCTGGACCCGTCTAGGTTTAGGCTTTTTACAAGGAGCTTCTGATTAAGGGCGCGAAATTCGAGCGTATCTGAATAGTCGATTTTTATCCATGCGATCTGCTCTGGAAATATAGAAATCTCAGTCGTGATGGGCTTTTCATCGGCAACCCCGTTTGTCACCGACTGATTGGGCGCTGGAGCTGTTCCTGCGTTAGCCAGCGACAGCGGCGGGAACGTGAGAATGGAGAGGGCGCAGACTAAAAGTAGCTTAAGCATATGATGACCTCATAAATCGTTTCATTCACCGCCCGGTATAGTTTGTCACTCTCAAACTCAGCGCAGTATGGATTAGAGTACGCGAAACATCTATCCGACCAAAGTACGATGAGGTGGTCATACGATGTCGCCACTGTATTCTCATCGGTTCATGGATGTCCTTCTGTCGGTAGCCCCTTCAACACTTCCCTGCCATAGTCCAACTTCTCCACCGCCTCCTTCAGCACCGACAAGGGTAGATGTAGGTACACGGTCTCATGCACATCAACTCCCGCATGTCCTGTCAACGCTCGCACCGTCTCACCCTTCACCCCCGCAGTATGCAGGCGACTGATGACCGTTCCTCGAAAGCTATGTAATGCCTTCTTACCCCTGATACCAATTCGCTTGAGCGTGTATGCGAACCATTTGCTTACGCTATCAGCTCCCCTTGCACTCGATGAGGTGG
>DATEPO010000371.1:0-5728 GCA_035273145.1 Nitrospiraceae bacterium | reverse complement strand
CGCCGAACGCGCCGCCACTGTAATCACCGTGTCAGAGCATTCTGCGCGCGATATTGTCGATCTGTACGGCATTCCCCGCGAGAAGATCACGGTGATTCACAATGGTGTCTCGCAAGATTTTCGGCCGGTGTCGGATCCCATCGCCTTCGTTCAGCTTCGGGAGCGTCTTGCGATTCCCACGGAACGCTACATTTTGTTTGCGGGAGGAGCCGACCCCCGCAAGAATCACCAAACGTTGGTAAGAGCCTACTCTCGGTGCGCGCCATTGCTTTCGTCGCACTCGTTAGTGATGGCCGGAGAGGCCACGCACCGATTCGGAGATATTCGACAAACGGCCCGGACATTCGAGGTAGAGGATCGGGTGGTCTGTCCCGGTCCGTTGTCCCTGGAGGACCTTCGCATGCTCTACTCGAACGCCGATGTCTTTGCCTTTCCCTCGCTCTATGAGGGATTCGGCATGCCTGTCTTAGAAGCGATGGCCTGCGGCACACCGGTCATTACCTCCAAGACGACCTCCCTGCCTGAAGTGGCGGGAGATGCTGCGGTGCTCGTCAATCCCGAAGATGCCGAAGAGTTGGCTGATGCGATCCTGCGGGTCTTGGATGATGCTTCGCTTCACTCCCAGCTTCGAGCTCGGGGAGTCGAACGCGCGAAGCAGTTCACCTGGCAACGAGCGGCTCAGCAGACGTTTGCGGTGTATCGACAAATAGTCCATGAACGGCGTTAGGTCGATTGAGTCTTTTAATTCTTAAGTAAACGGGCCATGAATACCTTGAGCGGCTATCGTAATATTCTCATCATCAAGCTCCGCTACGTCGGCGATGTGCTGCTTGCAACACCGGTGCTACGGGCGCTTAGGGAACGCTATCCGGCCGCGAAATTGACGATGATGGTCAACTGGGGAACTGGAGACGTGATCAAGTGGAATCCCGATCTCAATGATGTGATTGTGGTGGACCGGGGTGGTATTGCTGCGCAGCTTCGGGCGCTTCAGCAGGTCAGGCAGGGGCGGTTCGATTGCGTCATCGATCTCACCGATGGCGACCGCTCCGCGATCCTCACCTGGTTCACTCGAGCACCCGTTCGAATCGGATTCAATGATGAACACCGATGGCGCGGACGATTGTACACGACGATCGTCCCGGCATTGTCTGGGGCCGTCCACCGAGTTGAACGCGATCTCGCGGCCCTGACTCCACTGAAAATCAAGTCGAAACCTCGTCCACTGGTTCTCCATACGTCACGGAATGATGAAGAGGCGGCCGATAGACTGCTACAGGAACTTGGGGTGATGGAGTCTAGCGGAAATATACGGAAGCCGATAGTTGTATTGCATCCCGGTGCACGGTATTGGTTTAAAGCGTGGCCTGCTGACCGGTTTGCTCAGCTTGCGGATCGTCTGACTGAAGTCTGTGACTGCAAAGTGCTCGTAGCCGGTGGGCCAGATGATCTGGACATGCTCAATGCCGTTCAAACTCAGGCGAAGTCCTCTCTTGTCGCCATTGCAGGACGCGCGACACTCCTGCAGTTTGCCGCTGTGCTCAAGCGGTCCGCCGCTTTTATCGGGAACGACAATGGCGCTATGCATATCGCAGCGGCAGTCGGCACGCCAGTGGTGGGTCTCTTCGGGCCATCGAATCCGAGGGAATGGGGTCCATGCGGGACGAACGTGAAGACAATTTACAAGGCGCTGGATTGCCGTGCGTGTTTCCATCCGACTTGCCAACGCGGTGAACAAAACTGCATGAAACAGATTTCAGTCGAGGAAGTCTTTCGTGCTGTCATGGACATGATGCCACTTCGCGTACGCGTCAAAGAGGGCTGACGGCAGATGGCCCTTATTCTTGATATCGGTTGCGGCGCGAATAAACATCCTGGTTCACTTGGAGTAGATCGGAGAAAGATACCAGGCGTGGATGTCGTGTGCGAGTTTGAGACTGGGATGCCATTTCGAAACGGCAGTGTCAGCACCGTGTATCTCCACCATATCGTTGAGCACATTCATGATCTCGTGGGATTTATGGAGGAGATGTATCGCATTTGCATCCCAGGGGCAAAGCTGTATATTAGAACGCCCTATTATGCCTCTCGAGAAGCATTTGTCGATCCCACTCATGTACGATACATCACCGAAGCGACATTCGAATATTTTCATTTCCCCAATTACTATGGGTTGAAGACGAATTTCAACATTCTGTCCACTCAGTACAAAATGCGGAAGCCATTCAAGTTCTTTCCACGTTATGTTCAGAAGCGTTGCCGTCGATATCTGTGGAATGCCTGTATAGAGATGGATGTCTTGCTGGAAGCGGTGAAACAGGGTGAGCGGCGCCCTGCATAAGGAAGTGTTATGCCATTAGTAACCGTCGTGATCCCGGTTTTTAACGGCGAACCTTTTGTCGCCAAGGCGGTCGAAAGCGTTCGCGCACAGACGATGAACGATGTTGAGATTATGGTGGTCGATGATGGATCGACCGATGGAACACAGGCGGTGCTGACCGAGTTAGCGCGAACGCACGACATCCGATGGTATCAGCAGGACCACGGCGGTCCGGCTCGTTCCCGCAATAGGGGCATAGACGCGGCGCGCGGTGAATTCATTGCCCTCCTTGATTGCGATGATGTCTGGCTGCCGGATAAGTTAGAAGCGCAATTGAGTATCATGCGGGACGATCCACGCGTGGGATTGGTGCATACGGATTTCGATGTGGTGGATGAGCACGGAGCCGTGTTGGAACATGTATCGGCTCGCTGCAGTCCCGAGCCCATTGTGCAGGCGTTTGTCGGTGGCCACACGGCGCTCCCTTCGACGTTATTGATCCGCAAGGAAGTGTTGCAGAAGGTGGGGGCGTTGCGTCCGGAACTGTATGGATCGGAGGATTCGGATCTCACCGTCCGACTCTACACGGTCACTCAATTTGCCTGTATCGATCGCGTTCTGGTCAGAAAGCTGCAGCGCGGACACGGCTATCGGGATATGGCCTTCGACGAAGTCCTGCACCGGGAAAAAGTACTGTCCAGCCGTGAATTGTTCCTCAACGGACTAGAAGGGATGCAGCCACTGAATCATGCGCAGCGGGCGGCACTCGATCGCGAGTGGGCCAATTATTTTCTTCTCAGGGGACGAGCTGCCGAGAAGCAACGGCGGTCCGGCGATGCTCGCCGGTACTACTGGCAAGCGATTCAAAAGGCCCCATTTCGTCTACGCGGCTATACCCGCCTGTTACGGACGCTGACGTGTTAAACGGCATCGTCTTAGATATCGGTTGTGGGGCGCATAAACAGCCGGGGACGGTTGGGATTGATAGACGACTAGTACAAGGCGTGGATCTCATCTGTGATTTTGAGCGCGGACTCCCTTTTCGCGAGAGCAGTATCGCGGGGGCCTTTTCAATACACTCCATCGAGCATATGCGGGAGCTGATTCCGTTTATGGAAGACCTCTATCGCGTCTGCGCACATGGAGCCAAGATTTATGTGAGGACGCCGTACTATGCATCTCGAAAGGCCTTTATCGATCCGACGCATGTTCGCTTCATGACCGAGGAAAGTTTTGAGTATTTCAAGTCTCCCAATTACTACGGCTTGCGCACAAATTTTCGTACGATGTCGATTGAGTATGTCATGCGCAAACCGTTTAAGTTTTTCCCCGTCTATTTGCAGAAGCGATGTCGACGGTATTTGCTGAATGTGTGTGAGGAAATGATCGTTACACTCGAAGCGGTAAAGCCATGACCCGGACGGCCCTTCATCCCACCGTCAGTGTGATTATTCCCGTCTACAATGCAAGAGATGTTATTCGTGACACCATTCAAAGCGTGCTGGCGCAGACGTGGAGCGACTATGAGATCATCGTCGTAGATGACGGGTCTCAGGATGCGTCCGGAGATGTCGTTCGAGCATTCGGTGAGCAGATCCGGTACATCAGGCAAGAGAATACCGGGGTGGCGGGAGCGAGGAACCGCGGGATCGAGGAGTCAGCCGGCGAGTATATCGCGCTGCTGGATCACGACGATCTCTGGCATCCGACCAAACTGGAGAAACAAGTGGCCGTGTTGACACAGCGACCGGAAGTCGGGCTCGTCATCACACGCATCATGCACATTCGGTCTGATGGAACGCCAACGGGGGATATTGCAGGCGCCTATAATCCTGACGACCTGTTTTATCACGTTTTCGTAAAAAGCTATGTGCCGACGCCGTCGTCTGCCATGATTCGACGATCCGCATTCGATGCAGGGGGCACCTTCGACCCGGGGTTCGATTCCGCCGGTCTCGATGACCATGAATTGTGGGCGAGGATTGCGACGGTTTGTGAGATTGCCGCGGTCGAAGAGCCGTTGACCTATCATCGCAGCCGTCCAGCGAAATCGCCTGAAATTGCGTTGGGTCATCGCCGGGTGCTGATCGCCAAATTATTGGAGCGATTCGGGAGCGATCCCGTCAAGCGGGGGTATCTTCTACGAGAGCAAGCGGCCTACTTATCGGATCTCGGCAAACATTTATTGAAGAATGGCCGAGCAGATGAAGGGCGGTCCTCCTTGCGTGAAGGATTGCGGCTCAGTCTGCATGAAGGTCGCAATCTGAAAGCGGCGAGCCGTTGTATGTCCCGCCTGCTCCGTTCATATTTCTAATCTACGAACAATACGATGGCCTTAGTCAGCGTTATCCTTCCTGTCTACAACGGCGCCAGATTCATCAAAGAATCGTTGGACAGCGTATTGGTTCAAACATTCCACGACTATGAGGTCATTTGCGTGGATGATGGATCAACAGATGCGTCGCTAGCCATTCTCCATGAGTACCGACCAAATATAACCGTCCTTCGTCAGACAAATGCGGGCCAAGGCGCAGCGCGCAATGCCGGCGTGCGTCATGCTTCCGGACGGTATGTCGCTTTCATCGATCAGGACGACCGCTGGTATCCATGGAAGCTGGAACAACAGGTCCGGACCATCGAACGTGAGCCGGAAGCCGTCCTCGTGCACTGCAATTCGGATCGCATGGATTCGGAAGGACGGGTGGTACAGCGAGGCGCAACCTTGGCTGAATATCAACGTGCAATGAACTCTCCGCTTGGCCGCTTGCTTAATGAAGGGCTGATCCTGCCTTCAGCCATGTTCGTGCGGCGAGACGCATTTGAGCGAGTGGGAGGATTCGATCCTGAACTGCGTGGCTATGAGGATTTCGACCTCTGTGCGCGCCTCAAGCAGGAAGGCCGGTTCGTGTTTCTCGATGAGCCGGGCATGTGCTACCGTGTTCATCCGGGAGGATCCAGCCGTGCTGGGCATACAGTGGTTCGTAGCCGCGAGCGATTTCTGAAAAACATGATGAAGCTCTATGGTGCGGACGAAGCCAAGCGACGCATACTCGACATGCTACTGGCCGAATGCTATTCAGACTGGGGGATGGATGCGATGAGAGCCAAAAATTTCCGAGAAGCGCAAACAATGCTGCTTCGTTCTTTACAGTGCAATCCGACAAAATTCCGCACGTACTCGCGGTTCTTCCGGTCATTGCTGTCCGGTTTGTTTACAAGCAAGGGCGAACCATTCCACGCGTAACGGACGGCTTGCACTACGGTAGCCTACCAATATTCATGATGATCAGACATTCCTGCTGCTGAGATGAATTCGATGAATCGAAAGGCTCGTCTTGCCCTTGGCCTCTTCGTTATTCTCGCGACTGCCTCTCTGTACGCTGAAGGCGCGTTCGTGAACGGCTGGAT
>DATEPO010000370.1:0-12257 GCA_035273145.1 Nitrospiraceae bacterium | reverse complement strand
GTGTTTGTTTGCAGCTCTCTCCATGTACTTGCAACCACAGCGGTGGAGCGACCGTACGTCATGAGCCGAACCTGCTTGGCGGTTCTCACGACCTGTATCCTGGCTGCCGCAACCAGTTTTCTCTGGGCATAAATCGGGTTGCGCCAGGCGTCTGATCAGGCGCTCATAAGGTAAAACGAGACCTCTAGGTTTCCTCTCTGTCTTCTAAACAGGGATTACATTGCTCCATGCTCCAAGTGCCATGGTCACCGCAAAAATGTTGACGGCAATGTAAGCACGTCATGAAACTCATCCGTATTCGATCGGCCTTTTCACATACGTAGCAATTTTTTTCTCGAGTCGCTTTCGGCACAACTCCTCCTTTATAAAGACGGCCAAGTCATATTAAGTTGAATAGTTCCTTCGTATCTTACCGACTAAATTTCGATCGGTCCATCAACCGATGCGGAAAACATCTACTGCTTCACTGATCGCGAATGGATGACTACCCTGGCATGGGTAAGGGAAGATGGGCATGTTAAAAATGTAAGGAATGCGGTAAGCTAATAGCAGGACAATTCTTACAATCCAACACCGAGGTGGTGCTGTGCGTTCACAGATCTTGAGTAATGATGAACGAAAAGCGGCTGAAGCGGCATTTCAAGGCCTACCGATAGATCTACATTGGTCGGAACGTGGACAAGCGGTCTATCGAGGCATCGTCGAGCAGACGAATGGCCGCGACATTGTCGACGCCATGCGGAATGGCGGGGAGCATGAATATGATGATCAACAGATTGCTTTAGCGGGGACGAATATATGACACAAGTCCTTCGGTGTTATTTCGTTGACGGTCATGATCACGTGAAGCGGATGCCTGTGCCGCATTATCGACGGCTGATGGCAGGGGATATGGAAATGGCAGTTCTTGCCGGAAAAGCCGTTCGGTTTGCTGAGATGACGCTATGGTTAGATGAAGACCGAATTATTACCCGCGCGCTCACCTGGTTTCCTTTAGTTCACTTTGACAGCGATGGAAGGCGCGATCTTGAAAAGCGCCGGCAAGAAATGAGTCTAGTGATGCGGGAAGTAGAGTCATCCACTGAGAGCCATTGGTCCGAGCTATACCGAGCAGAGCGATTTGCCGCCTTTCGCTGGCTCCCGTCGCAACATATCCTTGCGCAACTTCAGGAATTTCTTCCCCATCATCCTACCCAAGCCTCAACACTTATCCACAAGAAAAACCTATAGCCTAAAAGCCATATCTCTGTTCCGGTCTATCTGTAATTCTATCGCTAGATTAGAGGCAGACCGTTCTGTGGTTCAGCCATTCTAAAAATACATGTATTTTGTGCTTGCTCGATGCGTGCTCTTGGGTGGATAATGCGCTCCTTTTTCATCATTATTTAGGAGGTCATTTTATGTCGTGTCCACGATGCCGTGGTGTCATGATTGCGCAAGATCTTCATGATCATCACGGAACCTATCTCACTCTTCCCGGCTGGCGGTGCCTCTCCTGCGGAGAGGTGCTCGATGCCACCATTTTGATAAACCGGCAGTCGGTGAAGAACCCCGCTAGCCGGCCTTCCTCGCCGAACCTCTGCCGCTAGTCTTCTGGGACCCTGGGCTTGACCAGGGTCCCCTGCGATTTTCATTATTCCTTCGCTTCAGGTCTCTCTCGCGTTACTACAATGAGAGTGCTGTTCAGAGCATGGTGTCAAGGACTTTTTGTCCGTTAGGACGACATGTCCTTGAAAGTGGCCATCCATAAGAAAAACTGTCATACAATTCAAGCGCTTCTACCGGACTCATTGGCACTTCCCTTGCTGCAGAACGGAAATATGGGAATCCTGGCATTCACCGTTGTCTTGGTTAGTTTGTTTAGCTTCGCATGTCATGCCCCGAACGTCTCGCTGCACGATACCAGAGAACCAAGGCTGGCGACGGTAGGGCAAGACCTTTTGCTCATGGCCGATGAACGTCAAGCATTACATTATCGGTATCTGGCAGCCGAGCACGTGGGTGCGGCTTCACGTTTCTCGGAAGACGGCGATGAAGCGACCTCCACGCAAATGCTCTATGGAGCCATAGAATATCAAGGAATTGCAGAGGAGATAGAACAGCGAGCTGCTAATCGACAGAGCACTGGAGCCGATCTCGATAGCCTAATGAAATAGACGATGGCGGCATGCGAGACCGCGAGGCGGGGCGACTCGTAAAATTCGCGTATGGGAAAATGGAGGTCGATAAACGAGTCTGCCAAGGCTACACATGAAGGCGAGGCAACTGGCAGTAATGATCGGATCGATCATCTAAGTAGCCTCCGGGGCGGTATTGCCATACCGTCGCGAGTGCATGGCAGAGGATATGGTTCAACGCCTCGTTTTTATCTTCTGGATGCATCCACTCGCTGTCTAACAATTCCGTACCCTCTGTACGAAAGATCTCCTCGCCGGTTTTTGTAGCTAGGCCTTTGATGATGATTGAAAGCCGCTCAGGGGCGTGTTCTATAGATACCTTGAAAAGAATCAAATAATCAGCGCCGGCAGCCTTTGCGGCTTCCAGCGTAGCGCCGGTGTCACATCGCTTGGGACAGGGAATTTCTGAGGGAAATGCATTCGCTCGTTGAGCATTCCGATTAATGGGATAGAGGCCTCGGTCCTGAAGCCAGGCTTCTGTAGTGACCAAGACCGCCATATTATTTCCTGCCACGAATACACGGCTGCTTAGAGATGGAAGTGTGCTGTAAGAGGCTGATGTATAAATTGGTTTGCTGGACACACAAGCGCTCATCATAAGGACTATCGCCATCACCGAAACCTTCAGGATGTACGGCATAGTTCACTCCATAAGCAGAATGTACAGCGCTGATATGGGTAGTGCCATTGTGCTCACTTTCAAAGGGAAAACTATGTTGATCATTTCGCCGGCGGCTCGTGAGATCTTGCAAAACCTGCTTATGGAGCATCCTGAAGAACGAATAGTTCGTTTCGCTGTGAAAGATCTTGACGAGCAGCGCATTGCCATAAACATTAGTCTTGAACATGCTCCACAGCCAGAAGACCGTGTTCAAGAGAATCAGGGGCTGACGCTTGCGATTGCCCCGGACAGTGTCAGCCGACTGGATGGTGCAACGCTTGAGTATACCGGTACCGCCTTCCGTCTGGAACATCCAGACCCACCCCTACGTGAGCTGCGACTCATTTCAGCCAACTGAAAGCCCTGATCTTACCTCGGTCCTGCAAGACTTCAATATGGCACTAAGGGAGGAATCTGAAGAAAGCAGAGAGGAGATAGTGAAGCCGGTGACGAGAAGTGGGAGGCGGTGGCCACACCGCCTCCCACCACCTTCTCATACTAGGGAGGCCCCTTAGCGAGAAGAAGGCAGCGCCCGAACCAACCGATCGGGCAAGATTAGCTTACCATGAAGGTGTCTCTATTTGAACTATCATTATACGTTGTTCAATCAATGGTTTACGTGGTTCATATCTGAAAGATCACAGAGAAATCTCACGAGAATGCAAGGTGCAGAATCAGCGGCACTTGCTGGAACGTCGGATCTAGAGGCCATCGTCCCAGAACAAGCCTGTTGGTCAAAAGGATGGCGCAAGTGCGTCTTTTGGAAAATCTACCATATCGAGAAGCTGTTGCCTCTTAGATGTCCAGACTCAAGCGAGTAGGATGAACTACATTGGTGAGTCTGTGTCCGGCGCTCGGATGCCGAGTCTGTCAGAATGGACGTGGAGGTGTATCTGACAGACTCGATGAGATTAAGGCGTGGCGCTGACCGACGAGGTCAACGGCTGAGCGGAACGCATCCGGGATGAATGGGAGGGGATCTCCCGGTTGTCGATGGATGGGACCGCTTGGATCAAGGAGAAGACACGGGCATGGAGCATCGCCGACATTCAACGCATAGGCATCAATCCGTTCTGTGAGAGTCGCTCTAATTGGATTATCGACGGCAATGCTTAGGTTTGGATCGAATGCCGGTGTTGTGGGCCAATTGACCCCCGCCTGGCGTAGCGCGGATGGAGAAATGTCGCAAGCCAGGACATAGCTGTCCCCAGGAAGTATCATGACATAATTGCGAATGTGCCGCTGATCAAGAAGGGAAGAAAACAAAATGGCAATATCGACCGCGTCCCCGAGTTTCCTAAAAAGAGTGCGTACAGGATGCTGCTGAGCATGTAGCCAAGGACTCTGGCTCTCTTCTTGGTTGACTGTAGTCAAAACAAAGCGGTATAGCGCAACTAATTGACACGCTGTGTCGGGACCTTCGCAATGTGCAGCTTCCGAAGCTGCGACTATTGAGATAGACGGAAGATCCCTCCTTTCGGTTGGACTGTCCAGCGTGTCATGGGAAGAATACCTTACGGCCGCGGCCGGCACGGGGCGACCAAGCGTGAAATCAAATAGACTGAAGGCCAGTATTCCGATGAATAAGATGATGACGAGTGGCATAGCTGTTCTGACATGAAGTGTAGCTGAGCTTAAAAATTCTGCCGCATGGAATCAAGCAATATACCTGGATGGCAGGAGATCAGATGATGCAGTACCGGTACGGACTCAAGACCAGATCCGATAGATGGCTAGAGAACTTCGTACTTGGTCTGGATCGAAAGAGACATCTGATATTCCATTTTTCGCGTAAGATTGCACCCTGGACATTCACCTCCCCGACCATGCCTTGCTACATGGAACTTCGTCACTTCCTGATACAATTCCAGCCCTCGGTTGGAGTTCCACACGAGTGGCGATAATCGATTTTTCATTCCACACCTCCTGGTAGTTCTTATATCGGTTCGATATCCCGCCGACTTGAGCGGTAGATTTCGCAGGGAAGGTCAATAGAGCGTAAGAAGCTCTGATAGGTAATGCAAGCCGGTCTGCAAGTCACCTCGCCGGTTCTTCACCTCTCTTTCGTGAAGGAGTTGGCTTTTGAGAATGGAGAATGGTTTGAAACGAGTGTAGAAGAGAGGTCTCGGACGGGGAGGCTCATGTACTGAGTACATGAGCCCCGATGAAAGTGAGTGGTTCTTAGGATCGTCGTAGGCGCCACATTCCGAGCCCAGCAAGGCCGCTCCCAAGGAGCAGCAGCGAAGCTGGTTCAGGGACCGTCGGGGTGGAACCGCCATTACCAGGCGTTGTGGTCGGAGGAATGACGACCGGAACGCCGCCTACCAAATTAAACCAGATATGATGATTGGCAACCGCTGCTGCGATTCCATTTTGCGTTGATCCAGCCAGCACTTGTCCATTCCCTGCGCCATCGCCGAATCCAACCGCGCCGGGCGTCCCTCCAAATCCACCGCTGCCTCCACTTGCATCGCCGGTTTCCCAATTCATGCCCTTGTAGAAAAATCCGATCTGTCCTTCGCCAGCGGGAACGGCAAAGCCAGGGCCCCGCAAGACGAGTTGGAAGCTATCCAACTTGTCGGCGTGGGTATTAAAGTAGCCGACCTGATCCCAAGTAACGATCACTTCATTTGCGATGTCGGTCCGAAAATGGACAACACCGCTCAGATCACTCCGTGTGTCTACGTCCGCAAAAAATGGTGAAATAATTGGTTGTGCCGCTCCTGTAGGGCCACTCGGGGTGAAGGATGAGATGCCGTTGTTGAAACTAATATTGCCGTTATTGTTGATCCAGTATTGTGTTTGATTTGTGCCAAAAAAGTTCAGCGTGAACCCTAAATTCTTGGGTCCACTGAAATCATCATCATTGCGCCCTGCCGCGTCACCAATTCCAACGACAGGACCAATCCCGCCGCCTATGGTATCGGTATAGTAGTTGGTGGACGGAACCAGTGCGCTTTGCGGAATCACAGTCTCGACGGCCTGTACGCTGGTTGCAGCCATAAGAGCGGTGAATATGCTGCTTACGATCCAAACAAAAAATGGCTTACGGTTTCCCATTTGAAAAACCCTCCTCATGATCCATAAAATTTTGAATCGTCATTCGCTATAGTGAAAGACACGTTCTGCCACGCGAAGTGCATCACTATAGTTAACAACAGTTACACTGAGGGGGAGAGCTTCAGCAAAATGAAGACCAGCATATAAATGTCTGACGAAGAAGGAGTGTTTGAGTGACTGTCTGAGGAAGTGTCACCTTTTCCGGCAGGGGGTACGGATTGGTACGAGGCATCAGGCAACCTTATTGCTTTCAACTCTTTGGATTTGCGATATTTTTTGGTCCGCCAATCATTCGTCAGAGCGATAAATTTATAGAGTCAAACTTTACAGCGTCCTGTCCTTAGATAAATGCCCGGGGGAAAGGTAAAGGCGGTTCGCACGAGACCACTTGGCATGGACTATTTGTTAAAGCTTTTGTCTCGGTTGTTTGATGAAAGATTAGGCCGCAAGTATTTGGTCTAAGGCCGATCTGCTCTCTAGACAACTGTAGGCGTATTGCTATACTTCTTGTAGGTCAAGAGATGATAATGGGGAGCCACATGACAGAAGATATCGTGCGCGATGAACTTCATCGGCTGAATGGTCTGCGCTTTTGTGGTGTGTGGCAGACAGACCATGGTGATTTTGCTCTATTCGAAGATGCGCTCGGAACCCGTTCTTCCTTCATGCTAAAAATTGGCGAGACGCTCGGAGAAGGTGTCGAGCGCATCACCATGCGATACCGCACCACTTCCTAGGGCGCTTTTTAAGCGAGCTAGGTTTCTTCCCATTCTGTACTACCCATCCTCCCTTCATCAGGAAGAAGACCGCCGAGAAGGAATCGGGCCGACCGGCTTCACCTCTGAATTCCAATGCGTGAGCAGCCAGTCTTGAGAACTCATTGGAGTATCACCGCCAATTGGTTGTAAACGTTCCGCTGTGCCGTCGGATCGCAAACGTCTCGCCTGCAGATTGTCGAGCAACCCCGTGCCGAGGATGTCCGTGATAATGCACTCGCGTAAGCGGGGATGTTCCACGGGAAAGAGGATTTCGACTCGACGATCAAGGTTCCGCGGCATCAGGTCCGCACTACCGACAAGCACCTCATCCTGGCCGCCGTTACGAAAATAATAGATGCGCGCATGTTCGAGAAACCGGCCGACCACCGAGGTGACCGTGATAGTGGAACTGACGCCCGGTATTCCAGGCCGTAACCCACAGATGCCTCGGACTTGAAGGTCAATCTTCACGCCGGCTTGAGAGGCGCGGTAAAGGGCTTGAATGCACGGCCGATCCACCAGCGCGTTCAGCTTAAATCCCAGATAACCATGGCCCTGTTGGCGATGCAGCCTAATTTCTCGGTCGATTCGATCCAAAAGCTGTTGCCGCAACGTGATGGGAGCGACCAGCAATTTGCCATAACTCTTCTTGTTCGAATAACCGGTCAACGCATTGAACAAATCCGAGACGTCGGCGCCAATCGCTGCATCACACGTAAAGTAACTCACATCCGTGTAGACCTTACTGGTCGCCACATTGTAATTGCCGGTTCCAAGATGCACGTAGCGGCGGATACCATCCGATTCTCGGCGCACGACCAGACAGAGTTTCGCGTGCGTCTTCAGTCCGAGTACACCGTAGACTACGTGCACTCCCTCGTCCTCCAGCTTACGAGCCCAGGCGATGTTATTTTCTTCATCGAAGCGCGCTTTTAGTTCCACAACCACAGCGACCTGCGTGCCATTGATCCGGGCTTCCATGAGCGCTTCGACAATCGGTGATTTAGGATTGACCCGGTACAGCGTCTGTTTGATCGCAAGCACATTCGGATCATTGGCCGCTTGCCGGATGAAATCAACAACCGGCGTGAAACTGTCATAGGGATGGTACAGAAGCATGTCCTCATGACGGATTGCGTCGAAGAGATTGTTCTGGGAAGCCAACACAGCGGGAATTCTTGGCTGAAACGGCGGATCCTTTAAGTCCGGACGATCGATCGCCGTTAGTTCCATCACGCTCGCCAGGCCGATCGGTCCCTCCACGGTGTCCACGAGATACGATGCTAATTGAAGATTCCGTGTCAGCGTATCTCGGATCTCAGCCGGCGTATTGCGATCCAACTCCAGCCGCACTGCGGACCCGAAATCCCGCTGATCGACTTGCGCTTCGACGGCCGTAATCAGATCAGCCGCTTCGTCTTCCTCGATGGCAAGATCCGCATCGCGCGTGACACGAAACGGATAGGATGCAACCACATCAAGTCCAGGGAATAGCGTCCCGACATGGGCGGCAACAACTTCCTCGAACCAGACGAAGCTGTGTCCTTTGCCGGTAGGCGGGAGATCGGTATGGCTGAGTCCGTCGACCGTGTCGTTCAAGACAGGAACCAGGCGCGGAAACACGTCCGGGAGCTTCACACGCGCGAAACATGCTCCTCGCTCAGGGTCTCTGACGACGACGGCTAAGTTAAAACTGAGATTGGAAATATGCGGAAACGGGTGCGCCGGATCGAAGGCAAGCGGAGTTAAGGTCGGGAAGACCTCGCGAAGAAAATACTGCCGCAGTCGCTCACGCTCCGTGATTGAGAGATGATCATAATGCAACATGTGAATGCCGGCCTCGCGGAGCTTGGGAAGCAAGTCCTGACTCCAGCAAGCTTGATACCGACTCAACTGGCTGGTCAATTCTTGGCGGATGGCTGTAATTTGTTCCGACGGTGTCATGCCGTCAGGCGGAGCTTCAGTCGCTACGCCAAGGAGCTGGCATCGCAACCCGGATATCCGAATCATGAAAAATTCGTCTAGGTTCGTGGCATAGATAGCGAGAAACTTCACCCGTTCCAAGAGCGGATGCCGCTGATCTTCTGCTTCTTCCAACACTCGAAGATTAAATTGCAGCCAACTCAACTCTCGATTGATAAACAGCCGCGGGCTATTGAGATCAGCGGCAGAACCCGCCGATGAGCGCATCGGTTCAGAGGAAGGATCGTTCACCGACATGAATTACGCTCCATCAACAATCTATATGACTTCCATCCTATCATGCCTTCACGCTGGCTAGCCGAGTGGATGAGCGTGCGATTCAGTCTGTTATATCACTGCATACGCGCACGATGATTTCTTTGAATAGCGCGTCGCCTGAGACGAGTCGGCGCCCCTCGTGTTCTTTTATTCAAGAGGACAAATCCGCGAACGAGATCCAATGTGTAACCTTGTCGCATGAGCGTTACTGCGCGTGGTATCGTATGCCATGGCGAACATCAAGAAGAAGCTTCCAAGCAACATTGAAGGGAATTTCTTTGTCGATTCGACGTGCATTAATTGCGATGCCTGTCGCCAGTTAGCGCCTGAAACATTTCAGGAACAGCAGGATTTCTCGTCCGTCTATCACCAGCCGTCCGGCGATCTGGATCGTCACCATGCCTATCAAGCGATGATTGCCTGCCCGGTCGGGTCGATCGGTGTCATGCAATCTGATCGAGATCAGTGGCAAGCGGCGATGTCCAGCTTTCCGTTACGCCTCGACGACTCGCTCTACTATACCGGGTTCAATTCTGAGAAATCGTTTGGCGGCAATAGTTACGTCCTGCAAGATGCCGGAGGCAATTGGCTTATCGATTCGCCTCGCTACATCAAGCACCTGGTCGATGCGTTTGAGCGAATGGGCGGGATCCGATACATTTTTCTCACGCATGAGGACGATGTCGCCGATGCCGCGCGCTTTGCAAAACGGTTTGGCGCCACGCGGATCATTCATCGCGCTGATCTTTCCGCCGTTCCCGATGCTGAGTGGATCGTGGACGGATGCGAGCCGATTGGCATTTCCCAAAAAATTAAAATCATCCCCGTTCCCGGCCATACGCCGGGGAGCATGGCGCTCTTATACGACGATCGGTATCTCTTTACGGGCGATCATGTCTGGTGGGACCGACAGTACGACAGGCTCGACATTCCCAAGGTGTATGTCTGGAATCAGCGAGACCTCCATCGGTCTACAGAAAAACTGTTAGATGTGTCGTTCGAATGGGTACTCCCCGGACATGGCGATCGAATGCATATGTCCTGCGAACGGATGTGCCGTGAGGTCGAACGATTGGTGCAAAGAATTCAGGGCCCGTGAATCCGCGATCTGCTCTTGATCTTGAGCGCTCGTCCCACGTTATACAAAAGATCGATGAGCCCTCCTGCCCCAGTGCGTCGCGTGCGATTCCATTCGTTTTGGAACCACAATTAAACGCGCCGTAGCGGCACAGATAGAATCACAATACCTTCGGCTAGAGACAATATGAAGCATGGTTGAATAAATGTTGCTTTTCGTCTAGACACTATTGATTGAGTCATGAGAATGAACAGTGACGATGCATAGGTGGATGAAGTGGCTTTTTCCATTGTGATTCTTGACCGCCCATGGCGCTGCATAAGTCTGGCACAGGCTGTCCTTCTTGTCTGCGTCTTGTCGCCCACATGGTTAGGGGCAGCCACACGAGTTGAACTGGAAAATACTCGGCCTGGTACGGTGGCTTGGCAACTTACGAACCCGGCCGAATCCGGAGAGATCGAGGGGTATGCCTCTCTCACGAGCGTCCAACGAGGAAGGCAAGTGAAACTCTTTGTCAATACCACCGAAGCGTCCTATTCGATCGACGTGTATCGAATGGGTTGGTACGGAGGAGCTGGAGCGCGACTTGTGCTTGGATCAGTCCAACGCCCGGGTACCCGTCAACAGATACCCGAGCCTGATCCGGAAACGGGTCTCATCGAATGCGATTGGACCGATCCTTATGTTCTCACCACGGCGAACTCCGCCGATCCGACCGACTGGGTGAGCGGCATCTACCTGGCAAAATTGACGACGGTCAGCGGCAAGCAGAGTTACATTGTCTTTGTTGTCCGTGAAGATGAGCGCGCCTCGGAGTATTTGTTTCAATCGAGCGCGACCACGTTTCAGGCCTATAACAATTGGGGTGGAAAGTCCCTCTATCAGTTCAACAGCGTGGGCCGTGCCGCCAGGAAAGTCTCGTTCAACCGTCCTTATGCGCCAAGCGAAAACTCCGCTGCCGCCTTCGGGAGCGGGGCAGGGGAGTTTCTGACCAACAACTCGCCGGGGGATCGCATCTCTTCTGCGGGATGGGAATACAACTTGGTGCGGTGGCTCGAACGCGAGGGCTACGACGTGACCTATAGCACGAATATCGATACGCATGCCGATCCCGGCTTGTTGACGCGCCATCGCGGATGGCTGTCGGCCGGCCATGATGAATATTGGTCCTGGGAGATGCGGGAGCATGTGGAAGCGGCGCGAGATCATCACGTCAATCTTGCCTTTTTTTCTGCAAATGTGTGCTACTGGCAAATTCGATTAGAATCGAGTCTCATCACACGAGATCCCTATCGCACCATCGTCTCGTACAAGGAGGATCCGGACGATGAGCGTCACGAAGATCCGTATATCCTCGACCGTGATCCGACGAACGACCATCTTGTGACGAGTCGCTGGAGACGAGCGCCGGTGAACCGGCCTGAAGAACTATTGCTGGGCGTGATGTATGAGGCGGACCCGGTCGATGCCGATCTGGTGATCGTCAATGCGGAATCCTGGGTGACGAGCGGGACCGGTCTTCAGGCCTCCGATCACCTGCCGGGGCTATTAGGCTATGAAGTTGACCGTGTCTTCGGAATCGGACCGACGTCGCCCACCATCATTGCTCACTCTCCATACACCATCGATGCGCAAGTGCGCTATGCTGACGTGGCTTTCTATGAATCGTCGTCTGGATCCGCTGTGTTCGCCACGGGGTCGATGCAATGGAGCTGGGGGTTGGATGATTTCAATGCCCCCGTCTTGCGCACGTCTCGGCTCAATCAAGCCGCTCAACAGATCACCCGAAACGTCCTTGCCCGTCTCGTAGACGACCGGTTCCCTGTGGCCGCCATAACGGCTCCTACTGAGGGGCGGGTCGGCGTGGCGTTATCCTTTGACGGGCAGTCGTCCACAGATGAGGATGGCACGATCATCCGCTATCAGTGGGATTATGGCGATGGAACTGGCGAGAGCGTGGCCCTTGCAACGCACGTGTACCGTTTGCCCGGTCAGTACACCATCACCCTGACGATCATGGACAATCAAGGGGCCGCTCACACAACGAGTCGCGTCTTGTCGATTTATGAATAGGGAAAGCCAATTTGACTATCATGGACCGTTGCTAAACCGATCTACCAGAGTCGGCCCGGATTGGTCTTCCGGGTCATCTCCATAATACGCCGGTAATCAGAAGTCCGGCGGAGTTCAGCCCCGGCATCCTGGTCGACCAGGACCGTAACGTTAGGATGGAATTGCAACACAGAGGCAGTGACTGAGGCTGTCACAGGGCCTTCCACGGC